>PBXT01000016.1 GCA_002727695.1 Methanobacteriota archaeon
TGGCCTAGGGGGAGCAGTTGCCGAGCATGTAGTCAGTTCAACACCAGTTCCAATCGAAAAGATTGGAGTCCAGGATAGGTTCGGAGAATCTGCTGGAGCGGAAGAAATGTTAGAGATGATGGGACTAAAATCCCATCATATTTGCGATGCTGTCAAGAACGTAATCGCGAGGAAGGTTTGAAGCACCGTCTTTAACGACACCCTCAACATGGAGTTCTTCTTAGACACCGCAGATGTTGATGAAATTAGAGAGATTGCCTCATGGGGTATTCTTGATGGAGTTACTACAAATCCATCACTGATTAAGAAAAGTGGCAGAGATTTCAAAACCGTAGTTGCAGAAATTGCCGCAATTTGTGACGGCCCAATATCAGCGGAAGTAACAGCTCTTGACACTGAAGGAATGGTTGAACAAGGTAGAGCATTGAAAGCAGAACTACCTGAAAATGTAATCATAAAAATTCCTTGCACGCCCGAAGGCCTAGCAGCGACTAAGATCCTGACCGAAGATGGTATCAAAACAAATGTGACGCTGATTTTTTCAGCGTCACAAGCATTGATGGCAGCCAAGGCTGGTGCTACATATGTCTCACCATTCATTGGTCGAATTGACGATACCGGTGCAGATGGGATGGCATTAATTGCAGAAATCATGGCTACATGGGAAAATTACGACATCAGCACAAAGGTTTTGGCAGCATCAATCAGGCACCCAACACATGTTTTGGCATGTATGCAACTAGGTGCTCACACAGTGACTATGCCGACAAAAACATTCAGACAATTGATGAGTCACCCGCTTACTGACAAAGGTCTTGCTGGTTTCATGAAAGATTGGGCTGAGGTTGAAGCAGCCGGTAATGCCTGAAGCGAACGCTTGATAATGAGCACCTGCCCACATCGTAACGGGAGGCGATTAGCGTGAGTACACATGATGACAAAGTTAAGCGTCTTTTAGATGGTGAAATCGACGAAGCAGAAATAGCCGCAGACCCAGTTCTTGCAAGCCTTGCTGAGAGGATTTTCGGATTAAACATCGAACCAATAACTCCAAGCAAACCTAGCCAGCAACCCACTGGTCCAGAAGTCGAAGTTGTAGCTGCAAAAACAAGCCATGACCCGATGATTGAAGTTATCCCTGGTGCAACACCCGCTGCTCCAATGCCATTACCGGAATTGCCAACTATTCCAAAAGCTGTAGAAAGCAAAAAGAAAGGCGGTTTCCTCAAGATTTTCGGTATAACCTCTCTTTTAGTTGCTGTTGCAAACATCTTCGGGTTGTTCGGATTCCTTAACTCACAATGTACTGCTGAAAAATGCACCGAAGAGGCTACAAGGATTAATTGGGCTGGAATTCATGAAATCAATAACGAACTCGGTTGGTCAATGCCTTTCCCAGAAATGGGTATCCCAGACTACGTTGCTGTGGCATGTAGCATTCTTGTTTTAATTGTGGCTTTCCGTAGGAAATAATGCGGCAATTTGATGAATCATTGATTTGGAGTGTTCACTATGGGTAAAGGCAAAGCCAAGCGTGGAATCCCATCCAAAGTTGATGACTTTAACGCATGGTATCCATTCATCGTAGAGGCTGCAGAGCTTGTCGACAAAAGATATCCAATCAAAGGAATGGATGTATGGAGGCCTTATGGATGGCGTGCGATGAAACTGATTGACTCGCTAACTCATTCTGAAATGGAAAGAACTGAACATGAAGAAGTCAATTTCCCTTTACTAATTCCTGAAAACCTGTTGGATAAAGAAAACGCATTAGTTGCAAGGCTCAAACGTGCTAGAGAAGAGGGGGTAGACCCTGACGACCTCAGAGACGAGGAAGAAGAAGGTGGATTCAAGAAAGAAGTATATTGGGTTAAGCACGCAGGGGAAAATGAACTAGATATTCCGATGTTTTTGCGGCCTACTAGCGAAACTGCGATGTATACTATGTTTCCATTGTGGATTAGATCCCACAAGGATTTACCTCTCAAAGTTTACCAAATGGTGAACACATTCAGATATGAAACTAAACAAACAAGATCATTCATTCGTGTGCGAGAAATACACTTTTTCGAAGCACACACCGCACACGCTGACGAAGAATGTGCAACAAGGCAGATTCAACAGGACCTAGAAATCGTTGACAATTTGATGCACGATTTGTGCTTGCCTGTGATTAAGGCAAGAAGGCCTGTTTGGGACACATTCCCTGGAGCATGGTACACAATCGGCATAGACGCAATAATGCCAAATGGAAGAACTCTGCAAGTGGCTTCTTGTCACCATTACAGAGACCAGTGGGCTAAGGCATTCGATTTGACTTATGAAAACCTAAATGCTGAGCAGCAGCATTGTCACCAAACCACATATGGTATGTCTGAAAGGTTGCTAGGTGCAATAGTCGGAATGCATGGAGATGACAATGGCCTGATTATGCCACCTGCAATCGCACCTTACCAAGTGGTAATTTGTCCAATGATTAGGAAAAACTCAGAAGTTGATACTATCGCAAAAAGCGAGGAAGTTGCAGCAATTCTGAAATCCGCTGGACTAAGGGTAAAAGTTGACAAGAGGGATATTCACGCTGGGCAGAAATATTTCGATTGGGAAATTAAGGGAGTTCCGCTAAGACTTGACATAGGGCCTAGAGATATAGAGAACAATTCTGCATTTGCCGCAAGAAGAACTGGCGGTAAAGAACCTCTACCGCTTGACAATATTGTGGAAGAATGCAATCGTGTTCTTTCAGAGATTTCTGACGAATTAAGAACTCGCGCAGCAGCTCATACTGAAAATGTCGTAATTCCTTTGACCGACCTAGAGAGTGTTGAAGACGGTAAAATATACGAAGTTCCGTTTGACGGAACCGACGCCCATGCAGAAACTATAGAGAGGACTACAGGGCTTTCATTCCTAGGAGATTCAACAGATGCTTATGGCGAAGAAAAGCCTTGTTTCATGTCTGGAAAAATGACTACTCGAAGAGTAATATTAGCCAAGACCTACTGATCACATTTCGAGTCCATCGAAATCCATTTCAGAGTCTCGCATCATTCGCTTCATCTGTTTGTTCATCTTTCGGTTTCCACTCATGCCCTTCATCATCTTACGAGAACGGTTCCATTGTCCAATTAGTTCCCTGACGTCTTTTTCTTTGACACCAGAGCCTCTAGCAATTCTGCGAATCCTGTCAGCCTTAATCTTTGCAGGTTCATCTTTTTCATATGTTGTCATCGAATCCATAATTACTCGATATCGGTCAAGATTTGCCTGCATGGCTTCCTTCTGATTCTTGCCCATTGCGCCCATTCCACCGAACATACCTGAAGGAAGGAAAGAAAGCAATTTGTCAATAGTACCAACCTTAGACATCATTTCCATTTGAGAATACATGTCATTCAGAGTGAATCTACCAGACATCATCCTTTGAGTAATGCGCATGGCTTCTTCTTCATCCATGTCTTCGGGTGCAAGGTCGATTAGGCCACGTATGTCACCCATTCCAAGAAGTCTGGAAATGAATCTATCAGATTCAAATTTCTCTAAGTCCGCGACCTTCTCACCAGTTCCGATATACATTACCGGTGCACCAGTAGTGGCTACGGCGGATAGTGCACCACCACCTCTCGCTGTACCGTCGAGTTTGGTGATAACTATTCCAGTTACTCCGGCTAAATCATGGAAATTTGCCGCAACAGGACCTGCTGATTGACCTACCTGTGCGTCGATAACTAAGAATCTCTCATTCGCATTGGCCACTTCAGAAATCTGCTCCAACTCAACCACTAAATCTTCATCTAACTTGTGCCTACCAGCGGTATCGATGATAACTAGGTCTGCTGCAGCATGTTGCTTTAGACCATTTTTCACGATATCAACTGCATTCTTATTATCGGGCTCGCCATATACTTCAACCGAGGAATCTTCTAAGAGCTGCGATAGTTGATTATATGCACCAGGTCTGTGAACGTCAGCCTCGATTACGGCCACTCTAACACCATGCCTTCTACGATACCATTCTGCCAATTTCGCAGTGGTTGTTGTCTTACCATTACCGTACAATCCTACCATAAGAATAGTCGATTGATGCGGCCTAACTTCTCGTGGAGGGCCAAGTAGTCTAACCAATTCAGTGTAGAGAATATTCATTGCATGAGTCTGCAAAGTTATTCCAGGACGTGGCTCTTCATCCCTCATTCTGGATTCTAATTTTTCCGTTATTTCTTTTGTTTGCCTGACATTGAAATCCGCTTCTTGCAACGCTCTTCGAAGAGAACGTAGCATTTCCTTCAATTCATCTTCGTTTAATTTTCGACGGCTCTTCAGAATTCCCAGCGCAGAGAATATTCCTCTGGAGAGTCCTTCGAGTGCCATAACCTGCCCAAAAGCGCATTTGGTTTGAACCCAACGGAAGATTATTCTTCAGGAAATGTCAATTTGAGGATATCATTTTCTAGTTTAGCGTTTACTTGGCTAGCCTTGGCTGGCCTATCAAATGGAACAGGGTGCTCGCGTGAGTTTATGCCTACATAGACAGTTCCTGATTCGCTACGAAGAGAAAGGTCTTCGCGAACTATTCCCGGGAGATGTAAATACACATCATTTCCGATTGACCATGTCCCACGGTGTACTTCTAAGCCAAGACCAACGGCAAACGGCCCTAACCCTTCTGAGATGGATATATGTCCATGCAATTCCGAACTTAAGGATCTCAAGAGATCCAAGCCATGAATATCTGTATCCTTTAGTTCTACTTCATGGATATGTAAATCGGGCAATTCATTGCTTAATTGCTCGACATTTGTTCTCTCATTACTGCGACGTGTTTGAATGAAATCGTTATCCAAATCAGGTGTCATTCGATTGATTACACAGCCGGAAACTGGCAAATTGAATTCGGCTAAGGATTCATAGGCGCGTAATGTTTCGTTGATCCCCATTTTTTCTGGAATTGTGACTAATGTGAACCGTGTTACTTCTGGATTACACAAAATCCGACGAACATGCAGAACTCTACGTCGGAATTTCTCCAATTCCTCACGCATTTTTTCTCCCTCTTTGGCGCCAAACATCAATGCCCTAATTCCTCCTGTCAGGCGATGCATTCGAATGATTTTGTCCGCCCACTTTTCGATAATTTCGGGCAGAGCTAAAAATCGAAGTGTATGACCTGTAGGTGCTGTATCGAATACAATAACATCCCAATCTGGATTCTCTAAATGCTTGAGCAATTCATCGAATGCCATTGCTTCATCAAGCCCTGGAAGAACCATTTCGGATGCGTTCAATTCAGGGTCTTGACCACCTAGCATAGGACCGATACTTTCAGTCAACTTTGGAATATGGTCAGAGATTCTAGCTTCTGGATCTAATTCTAGACCCCACAATCCATCGACACCCTCTACAGGTGTAGGTTCAGGCCCTAGTTGAACACCCAAACTGTCAGAAGTACTGTGGGCTGGGTCGCTACTTACCAACAATACCTTCAAGCCCGAATCTGCCAATCCAACAGCGGTTGAAGTTGAGGTTGTAGTTTTGCCCACGCCACCCTTACCGCCAAACAACAGTAGTCGAGCCATACTAACCCCTCGAGATGGGGATATTCAAGGCTTAGGTTTGCACAACTCACTTGAATAGGTCTCTGCACGCTGTCATCATGGCAAGCGACTTGTGGTTATCTCAAGTTGCAATCGTCATATCATTAGTAGGTATGAGTTTGGGATGGCGCGGCGTCATGACCAAGTATTCAGGATTCTATGACCTAACAACAGCATGGAGCATGATGTTCTGGGGCATTTTGGTTGGAGGGTTGTATGGTAGTCTTGGAGATTCTTTCCTTTTGACAACATATCTTGCAGGAGGATTTCCTCACTTCACAAATCTAATAATTTGCTTGGGATTATCGGTGGTTGTCCATCTTTTCCTTAGAAGGAAAAAGGTCAGACGCACAGGTTCACAACCAACAACTGGTTGGGCACTTGGACTTGCAGTAGGTGGAATGATCTCACTTTTCCTAATATTCAGATTACTGGAAAAGTATCAAGATGATATTGGAATCGAAGTTGTCGCAATTATTCTCCTTGTGGCACTAATATCACCTCGAGCTCATGCATTGATTTTTTGTCGCCATGGATACGGTATGCTGATGGGCAAACGCTGGAGCATTGTTCTGCGAACGTTCTTCTGGACGTCTTTGCTACTAACCTCACTCTACAATTCAGTCGATTCACCGTTCATTTGGATATTCATCATTCCACCTGTTTTGTTAGCAGAAAAACGTGCGCATGATTGGGTCTGGGCGGCTGTTCCAAGACCCGCTAGAAGGCGGTTACGTAGAATTTGGTCAGATGCGTCTCGTGCGAAGGCTAGAGAAGAAGAGTAAGTGTCTACTTACAATGTAAACTATGGCGCCTTTTTCTTATCCCATCAAGGACAATTTCACTTTTATTACAGGGCAGAACCTTCATGGGGGTACCGTTCAGCCTAGATAACAATGGGAACATGTCCCTTCTGTCGCGCCCAAACCCTACCGGGCGATTCTATCTGCTACAGTTGTGGCAGAGTAATCACCGGAGCATCCGGAATGGATTCTAGGGTGAAGGGTGAATTCATGCGTTCACCAACTAGAAAAGCGAAGCGTGGAATGGCACCTCGGCAAGCTAAAATCAGCAAGGCGAATCCAAAACGCCGAGGTAGAAAAAAGCGCAGTAGAATCAATCAACTAGGGCTAGTAGCCTTCATTGCATTCGTATTCTTTACTCCAGAGGCTCGACAATTTGTTCTGGCTAAATGGGCAGAGGTTGAAGATTATCTTATGGAGGCAATAGCGCCCTATCAGGTATATCCTCTTGAGGCTGAATACACAGTTGTTCGTAGTATTGATTTGTGGAACAATGGATCCGGTAATGGCCACTTGGAAGAATCAATTCCTCTTCCGATGGATGTTACTAGCAATGAAGGAGGTGCTGTGGCTCTGG
Source organism: Methanobacteriota archaeon (assembly GCA_002727695.1). The sequence continues at coordinate 6,975 of PBXT01000016.1, forward strand.
CATACGATGACGGGACTGAAGTTGCAAAGTCTAACATTCAAACCATAATTGATATGGAATTAAGAATAGATGGCGAGGTAATAGCCATACCCAGCGACGGTTTACCTTACCGGAGTAAAGCTAATGCGATTTTGACTCAGGATGGTAATGAAGTATGGTGGCCAGGGCAAGGCTCTGGTTCTGATTTCTGCCCACATGGTCCGTGCGTTAGGGTTTCAATCGATGTCCCAAGTGGAACCCACGAGACAGTAGATTTCGCAGTAACACTGCATTCTGCGACACACACTTGGTGGCATTCAACAAGAATGGATGGTAAAATTGACGGTAAGTCCGAAGGTGTAAGCGTACATCGCTCGGGTACATTCGATGATATTTCAGAAAGAGGATTGGGTGCTAGAGTCAATGAGTTCTCTGACAACCCTTGGTATGACCGTGGAGGGCAATATGGATGGGCAATCGATGGAAGACAAAACACTGCTCCTTTGGTTCATCAAACGGCTGCAAGTATTGAAGCCTCACTTCCATCAAATTTGAAAGATAATGCATATGCCTACGCAAGAGCAACATTTGACTGGTTGAATACAAATGTACCATACGATACTGCTGCACCTAACGTAGCTCGTAGCGGCGAGCAATGTTTGCAAGCCGGAATTGGAGATTGTGACGAGCAGTCTAATGCTTTCATGAGTATAATGCGAACAAAAGGAATTCCGACATGGTATGTGTTTGGTGCACTCACAGATTCACAATTCCAGACATGGGAGGGGCACGCATGGGCATACATTATGTTACCAATGTCGCAAGAATGGTGCGAAGATAATGGAGTAGTACTAGAAACATGTTATGTTGAAGGAGCTGTTGACGTAGTAAATCGCAAGTGGCTGGTCCATACCCCAACTGCATACATTGACTGGATTGAGGAAGCACCTTGGGACAATGTAGATGGATACTATGCAGGAGGGTCGATTTCAGGTAATGACTTCAAGCGCTTAAGATCATTCTACACTGAAGGATACAAAGTAATCGGTGGCACTTGGGATAACAAATGGTTAGGAGAGGATTTCTCATGAGGGTAATCATAGGTGGAGGAGGTCGCGTAGGCACCGGCCTATCACGAGCATTACGCAGCGAAGACAAGGACGTTGTTCTTGTTGATAACAATGCGAGAGCCGTTAAAAATTCTCAGGGGATGGATATTCTTGTTCTTCATGGAGACATAACACAACGACAAAAATTTATCGAGGCTGGTATTGAAACCGCTCAGGTTTATGTGGCTGCTACTAACTCAGATGAGCGAAATATCTTGTCGTGTGCACTAGCAAAGCATGTTCATGAAGAGCAGACTGGCGGCAAAGGAGAATTAATGACAATTTGTAGAGTTCGAAATCCAATGTTCCTAGAAGAACATCAATCTGGTAAACTGTCCAAATGGGCTGGAGTAGATCACGTAGTCCATCCAGTGGATGGTGCGATTGAAAGATTGATGTCTGGATTACGCTCATCATCATTAACTGAAGTAATTCCTTTCGAAGCAGATGCTTACATCGTAGAGTTAGACGTTACATCAGAAGCAGGCGGAGTTGTACATCGGACATTAAGGGAGTCAGGAGCTAGAGTTGAAGGTGGAATGCCTCTTATTGTGGGATTGAAAAGAGATGGAGAACCTGGTAGAGTTCCGATTGCTGACGACCAGATTTTACCTAAAGACCGTGTTGCAATCGCTACTGCAGGTGAAGCATCATTCAACAGGATTCTTCGCATATTTGGGCATGAACACATAGATTTCCCGGACCGACCAAAGGTTGCCATATTTGGAGCAGGGCTGATTGGTACACGGTTAGCTAAGGCTTGGCTTGATGCTAACGGAACCGTAACAATAGTCGAAAGAGACCTAGAGAAAGCAAACAATCTTGCTGGCTCCGACCTAGGCAACCGCAAGGGTATTGAAATTATACACGGCGACCACCTTGACAAAGACTTGCTATCAGAAATCGAGATTGCATCACATGACATTGCAATTTCCGCACTAGATAATGACCACGCATCCATTGCAGCAGTGTTACTAGCTAGCGACATGGGTGTTGAAAGAACTGGTCTGATATTGTATGATGCTGACCTAGTGAACGTGGTTAGAAGAATGGGGATTACATTCTCAGTTGACAGAAAGCGTGTTGCAATCGATACTATTCTTGCTAAGATCCATTCTGAACTACCGGGTCCATATGCAGTACTGTCAAGCGTCCCTGATGTTATCGGAATTTGTTTACCAATCAATTCAAATGTGAAATTTGCAGGTAAAACCATTGCAGATGCTGGACTTCCAGAATGGTGTAAAGTTGCATTCATTCAAAGGAAAAACATACATGAAGAATGGGAGACAATGCGACCATCTTCGACAAAGACATTGCTCGAGGGAGACCGTTTGACCATATTCTTGCCGCCAGATCGAGTAGATGATTTGGAGAAGAAATTCAAGGTGTGAAACCAAGATGCGCCGAGACGTACTTTCACTAATCGTCGGATGGACGATGATGGCAATGCTGATACCATTGTCATTCAGTTTCCTGATTACTTGGTGGTTAGATGGATTTAACACAGCACTGATTTCGTTCATGATACCGATGATGTTCTCTGGACTAATCGGACTGTCGTTGCTTAGTATTGGAGTTCGATCAGATACAACAGAACGGCTTCGAGACAGGGAAGCCTTTGCTGCTGTTGCATTGGCTTGGCCAGTAGCTGTCTTGATTGGCAGCCTACCGTTTTGGCTTGGAGGAGTATTTCATGGACCATTTACAGATGGATCTCAGATGGCCGACATAGGTCGAGGATTCGTTAATTCATGGTTCGAATCAATGTCAGGATTCACTACGACAGGTGCTACTGTTATCGAACATTCAATGAGTCCGAATTGTATTCCGGGAACAACTCCTGATTGTATCAATGCTCAGCCAAAAGGTATACTGATTTGGCGGTCTCTAACACAATGGCTAGGTGGAATGGGAATCATCATGCTTGGTCTGATGTTGCTTTCCAGAGTGCTCGGAGGTGGTATGGCATTAGCAAGAGCAGAATTGACGGGACCTTCCCTCTCGAGATTGCGGCCTAAGTTGCAAGAGACAGCACTAGCTCTTTGGACGATTTACATCGTTCTAACCGCACTTGAGATTTTGTTGCTGTGGGGGGTTGGAGGGATGACCATTTTCGATGCATTCAATCATGGCTTGACCACGATGCCCTCTGGAGGATTCTCAACACACGATGCTTCTATTGCGTATTACGATAGTTTCGTTGTTGAATCAATTATCATATGTTTCATGTTCCTTGCCGGTGTGAATTTCACTTTAATTTGGTTGGCATGGGAAAAGCAGTGGGACAAGGTGTTTGCAGACCAAGAAGGACGAAGTTATGTCTTGGTAATTCTAGCAACAACACTTTTTGTATTCATTGCACTGATGTCACAAGGAAGTAGAATCGATGATGGATTCTTCGATTCGTTGTTCACTGTAGTTTCTATAGGTACGAGTACTGGGTACACTAATTCTGATTATATGCTCTGGCCGGTTGTAACTCACATTTTCTTATTCCTGCTTATGATTGTAGGAGCTTGTGCGGGTTCAACTAGCGGTGGATTGAAGCTCATGAGAGTTAAACTGGCTTTGAAAATAGCGTGGAGAGAAATCGGAAGAATTGCACAACCAAAGCGTGTTGTTCAAATTAGAATGAATGACGAGGTTGTAGACAATGATAGATTAGGACTGATTGTAGGAATGCTATTCGTTTGGACCGGACTATTCGCTCTCTCGTGTATTGTCTTGGCAGTAACTATGCCAAACTCGGATTTCGAATCTGTTGTCGCTGTAGTTGCTTCATCTCTTGGNAANACAGGACCGACATTGGGCGACTATGGCCCNTCAAACACTTGGGCATCAATGGGAACACCTTCGCTAATTATCACGTCAATTCTGATGTGGTTTGGACGTCTAGAATTGATGACAGCATTGCTATTATTGCACCCAAGAACATGGGCTAGAGAAGAGAGAGAAGCACCTGATAGGGCTTCAGTCAAATTAATTCGTGAACTGTTCGAGAAGATGGAAGATCGGTCTGAAGATAAGGACTAATCAAAACAGCGTAGTTTGTCCGGAATCGGGCTTAGTTTCTTCTTCATCTACTTCATCTTCATTGACAGTAGACTCAACTGCTCTAACTTCAAGCTGCCGAGTTGACTTTTCCAATTCTTTAGCGTACCTTTCGAGCAATTCTTTTGTTGTACGATGTGACATTGACAATCCACAAATTGCTGCATGCTCCTCCGGTGAAAGACCAAGAGCCAGAGATATCGAAAAATCTTCACTGTTTTCGGATTGTACCGCAACTAAAGATGGGAGCAACTCTTCACGTACTGCTTTCTTTGAGCAACCGCATGTTTCTGCAAGTCGGTCTACAACCGAACGTTTTACCCAAGCCGAACCACGTCGCAAAAATCCGGGATATGAACAGAACACCCTTCCCTCAACTGGCTTAGGCATAGTTACGCTTGCGGACAGACCTGATAGATTGGAAGACCAGTACCATGAGCGATGTGCGGTATTTCTAAATCGAGTTGTCAATAGACAATCCGCTAGTGAAAGTGACGATGAACCTCTTCGGACAGCACCTTGGTCTGTGAAAACAACTCCATTATTCCATGAAACCCATGCGACCATATCATCTGGACTCTTGTCTAGAGATCTTGCTGCTTTCATTGCATTCTGAGCTGTTCTTGAGCGATAGAGCATATCCAATCCTGGAAAAATTTCGACTGTAGTATCTCTAACTCCGGTTTCGATATTTTGTTTCACCATTTCTTTAGTCAAATTAGAGTCGATTAGCGAGCACATAACCTGTAGGTCTCTGACCAATGCACGTAAATCACCCGGGTTATTGTTCACGAGTTCATCGATAGCACCAGGGTCGGCTGTGAAACCTTCTTCTTTGATTACCCGCAATGCAATTCTTCTGAGTGCTTCATTAGATGCTCTATCGAAACGAATCGGAACTAAATGTTTAGAAAATCTGTCTCGAGCTGTCCTCCAAGTTGATGAGGTTCTACCCCAAAGACCCATTTCATCGTTGCATGCTAGAATAACAGGTTGTCTAGTATCTGCTAATAAATTTAGTAACTCGGCTTTTCCACCGCTGTCTCCCTTCAATGCCTTTGAATCATCAAAATCTTCTCCCGAAACTATTGATGAGATTCTATCTGCAGAAATTTCACGTAGTCCCCCTGATAAGTGGTCGACTTCATCTAGTAAAATCAANGTTCTAGGGGGCTTCTGTCCGGGTGTCATGAATAATGATCCATGTGTAGATGCATGAGTTGCCGCCTTCCTGATGGCACCAGCATTTCGAGCATCGCTAGCATTCAATTCAATCACTTGCCACCCCATGTCGGCAGCGACGGCTCTTGCAACAGTTGTTTTACCTACTCCAGGTGGTCCGATTAGTAATAGACCTGGTTTTTTGGGTCGACCTTCTTTCCATTGGTCTAACCAAGCACGTATTTTCTTGCGTTGTGCCTCGTTTCCTTCCAATTGGCGCTCACTCATCGGGCGGTGGCGTTCAGTCCAATCACTCGCCACCATGATTCATTGATTATCAAGGCCCCATTTGAACATTGAGTTATTCAAAATGGTAAATCATCAATTGAAACACGAGTTTGTTCTCCCGAGTCTCTGGCCCTGAGTGTTACGGTATTATTCTCTAGAGATTCATGGTCAACCGTTATGCACCAAGGTACTCCAATTTCGTCTGCTCGTGCATACCTCCTACCAATCGAGCCACTTGCATCATAAATCGAGAATGTGTTTCTCTTTTTACAGAGGTCTTTGTGAATCTCTTGAGCAAGAGTATCCATTCCATCCTTCTCGAATAGAGGTAGAACAGTAACGTCGACTGGCGCTATAACTTCCGGAAGAGCGAGTAAAGCATAATCTTCACCAGATTTTTCTGTTTCAGTGTAAGAATGGTCGAGCAGATGCCAAATTATNCTNTCAATTCCAAACGCTGGTTCCACTACATGTGGGACAAACCATTCACCATTGACGTTCTCCGTGCGTTGAACACGTTTTACATGTTCAGGTAGTATTTCCAAATCTGTTCCTTCGATGCTATGTGAATGTGGGAATTTGGTTTCAGCTGGCAAATTTTCGACATACTCCTTGACTTTGCCCGCTAGCGCTCTGAATGCAGGACCTGCTTTCGCACCATCAATAGTCCAACCATCGATTTCGATTACTTTGGGTTTGTCAAATGTTCTCCATGCACGAAGCCTCTGTCCTGTTGCATTTTCATGCGCAGTTAGGTCATAGCAACCCCTGTGTGCAATTCCAACACACTCTATCCACCCATATGAGCCTAAGATTTCTGCATCCCAACAGTCTTGTGCATAATGTGCCATTTCTGTTGACTCGTGTTGTCTGAATCGTAAACCTGACGGATTGATACCTACTGAAACTAAGAAATCCATAGTCCAGCCCATGAAATAACCTACAGTAGGATGCCTAATCACGCCTTCATCTACCGCCTGTCCAAGGGTCATTGACACCTCACCATGGCCATCTGCGATCAAAGTGACTTCACTATTCCATGCTGAAAAATCGTGAACTGGCTCAACTTCAGGGTCAATAAAATACTCTAATTCAGCCATATTGAATTCACGTAAGCGAATCATTCCTTGTCTAGGGCTAATTTCGTTTCTGTACCCTTTTCCAGTTTGAATTGCACCGAATGGAAGACGTTCTCTGAAATGACGATATATTGAGGTGAAAGATGTGAACATTCCTTGAGCNGTCTCAGGACGNAAAAATCCCTGGCGGCCTGATGCGCCTGCTCCAATTTTTGTATTAAACATCAAATTCTGTGCCTCGATTTGCCCCCAGTTGTTTGCTCCACAGGAAGGACATACTGGATTATTTTCTTTAATCAATTTGGATAATTCATCTTTAGTTAATGCATCCGCATTGGGGTGGATGTGCTCAACTAAGTGGTCTGCACGACTGGCTTCACCACACTCTCCACATTCTGTCAAGAAGTCACTGAATTCACCTACGTGACCACTTGCTTCCAATACAGAATAAGGAGTAATAGTTGGACAGGAAATTTCGACAATGTTTCCTAAACTTTGCCAATGGTCTATCCATGATTGATTAACACGATTTCGTAATCTTCCACCCACAGGTCCGAAGTCATACAGACCAGCAGCTCCTCCGTGAATTTCAAAAGCAGGAAGAATAATTCCTCTGCGTTTTAGCATACCAGTTAGTCTACTCAAACGCTCAGTGCTGAACTCCTCCATGCACCTGCGTAATCAAAGGGGTACATGAGGCCACCTCCTATTGTTAACTTGAAAAATGGATTTTGTAAATATATTTAAAATTACGATAAACAACATTTATTGCGCCCAGTGTCCTTTTTGTGCTTGCAATTAGGAGCTTAAATTGTATATTAACCAAAACCAAACATTGAAGACATCTGTGCACACGCTCCCCCTCACGGATAGCGAGGCGGTAAATATGGCAAATATCTCTTATCTAGAAAATCCTCTTGAAAGTGAGGATTTGTATGAGAAGTTATGCCAGCCTGTTCGCAATTGGTTTAGAGATAAATTTCCTGATTTTACCAAACCTCAAAAATTGGCGATTCCATCAATTATGGATGGAGATCATTTGCTACTTTGCTCCCCAACTGGTTCAGGTAAGACGCTCACAGCATTCCTGACAATCATCGATAATCTAGTTCGACATGCATTGGATGGAACGCTAGAAGAGAGAGTATACTGCCTATACATTTCTCCAATCAAAGCTTTAGCAAATGATATTCAGAAGAATTTGATTGGTCCTCTTGAAGAAATTGAAAAAAAGTATCTTCCTGATAGAGCCCAAGGAAAAATTAGAGTAGGGTTGAGAACAGGAGATACGCCTCAATCTGAAAGGCAGAAGATGCTTAGGAAACCTCCACACATCCTAATTACAACTCCAGAAAGCATGGCCATTGCAATATCCTCACCTAGATTCCAGCCAATCGTTTCTAATGTTGAATGGATAATTATTGATGAAATGCACTCATTGGTTCCGACCAAGCGTGGAGTACATCTTGCTCTTACAATTTCGCTGCTTGATACTATACTTGAGAGACCAGTGCAGAGAATAGGAATCTCTGCTACTATGGAACCTCTAGAAACAGTTGCTGAATATTTAGTGGCTAGTGATGACAGAGAAAGTCGTAATGACAATCAAACTGTGAAAATCGCAAAAATTAGTGGCGCTCGTGAATTAGACCTGGATATCCTATTGTGTTCTCCAAAATTCAGTGACCTATCTGTAATGAAAGTCCTTGAAATGAATGTCGAAATGGTTGCTGACCTTATCAGCGCACACACAACAACTCTTGTTTTCGCAAATACTAGAAAAATGACTGAAACGCTAGTTCAAAAATTGCGCCCATATCTTGGAGATTTGGTTGCGGGACACCATGGTTCGATGGACAAGAGAATCCGCCTAGATGTTGAAAGAAAACTCAAACTCGGCCATTTACGAGCGGTGGTTACATCTTCGTCACTTGAAATGGGTATTGACATTGGTTCTGTTGACATGGTTATTCAGATCGGTTCACCCGGTGATATTGCAACTGCATTACAGAGAATTGGTAGAGCGGGCCACCATGTAGGCGGCATCCCTCGTGCCAGATTTTTGCCTACAAGTGTTGATGATTTGATCGAATTAGCAGCACTGCAAGCAGCAATCCAAACCGGGGACATGGACATGCTTGATTTCCCACAAAACTGTCTCGATGTCCTTGCGCAATTCCTTATCGGGTTAGTCATAATTAACGAGAGAGATATAGATGAGGCCTTCGAAGTTGTAACTAGCACTTGGTCTTACAGGAACTTAGGATATGACGATTTTATCGAAGTTCTCGACATGCTAGAAGAAGAGAGGCGCGTCTGGATTGACTGGGAAGACAATATCTACGGAAAGCGTGGTTATTCGAGAATGATTTACTACACAAATATCGGAACAATTGCGCCCGATAATTCATACCTAGTATTCAATGCAGAAGGCAGTATTTTGGGTCAATTATCATCTTCGTTCGTTGCTAATTTACGTAACGGAGACGTTATTCTGTTGGGAGGTTCAACCTATCGAGTCACAAATATCCAAGGAACCAGAGTTAATGTTAACTCTGTGACAGGTTACAGACCGACGGTTCCATCATGGAGTGGGGAAGCTAGAAGCAGGTCCAGAGAATTGTCAAAGGCTCTTCTAGATTTAATCGGGCATAGTGTGAACGCATTGCGCAGACAGAATGACCCACGAATGATACTTCGAGATGTGTACGGCTTAGGAGAAGGTGTAGCAAATACAATTGCAAGACATCTCGAAGAACATACTCTTGATTCCTTCCAAGTTCCAGACCCAAATCGATTAATTGTTGAGCAAATTGTTTCTGGAGGTATGCCAACATACCTAATCACATCATGCAGAGGCAGAGGATTCAACACTGCATTAGGATATTTCATGGCTGGTTTGGCAGAACAAGATGGCATTGCGGTCCTCGAATTGTCCTTCGATGAAAATGGTCTATTGATTAAAACAAGTCAGGAAGTCGATCCTGGAAAAATGTATGAATCATTCCAGTCCAATGACCACATGGAGGTTATCGAAAGGTACATTGTTAACACTCAAATTTTCGCTAAGAGGTTTAGAGAGATTGCTGGCCGCTCCCTAATTATTCCAAANCGGATCGGAGCTGACGAAGTCAGTCCTCAACAATTCCAACAAAGGGCTGATGCTCTATTACAGAGACATAGGTCCATAGAAGATTCATTGTTGNTTAAGGAAGCAAAGGCTGAGATAATGTTTGGCGATATCGATATCATCTCACTAAATCAGTTCTTGCAAGCTAGTAAAGAATCTGAGGCAAGAATTGTTCACACCAAAGTTCCNGTTCCATCAAGGCTTGGAATGAGCCTGTACATGAGCACATTCGAAGATTTACTATCGATGAAAACCCGGGCATTCCTTGTCAAAGACATTGACCCTGAAATCCTAAAGCGACTCCTGGGTAATCGAAGTCTTGCTACTGAGCTAAGCGAAGAACAAATCGATGATTACTACTCAAGCAAGATCCCCAAACCTACCAACGCAACAGAATTGCTCAGCCTAATGAGCAAGGGTGGAGGATTAGACAGAAAGTGGGAAAATCCGCTATATGCATCCAAATTGAATGGGATTGAACACAGTACGATTGAAGGATGGGTACGCGAGTTAGCAAGCAAAGGTCAAATTACTAAATTGCGATCGACTGGAACTGCTGAACTTGATGATAAATGGTTCACGACATACATGGCAGAAATTCACGGAACCCTAGGTAGAATATCAGAGGCTGGCGGTAAAGAAATGGAAGACATCCGTGACCTTTACACTAAAGGCATAAGCTATGAGGTTGCCACTGATTTCGATGGTTTGAATGCAACAAAATGGGAAAAGAGAACCATTACAGATCCACACGAAGCATTGCGAGTGAAAATAATCGAAATGCTAGGTAGTGAAGGTCCTGCTAGAGGAGACCAAATTAATTCTAGATTGCCATTCCCTCAGGGCCAAATTGATTCAATTATTCATGAGTTAGAGATACGGAATGTAATTTCGGTTGGATTCTATAGACAAACTGACGACGCAGAATACATTCTCAAGGTAGATGAGCACAAAATCACTGGTGGAGAAGAGGATGTCGTTGAATATCGTTGGGTTCAAAACATGGTGATGAAGAAATCCTTTGAGCAATATAATGACGGTTTCTCGGCATTTGACCAACACATACTATTCCAAAAACAACAAGAGATGCTCTACCGAGTTGACGGCTTTAGGTATGCTGATTGGAAGGATTTACAACTTGATTCAGATGTAGTAATGGGACGTCTATTGCACAATCGGATAGGTTATACAACTAGGAAAAATATCCCCATGTTATTGGGATTGAAGCCAGAACCATGGCTTGGAGAAATGGAGAAGTTGATTCTAGAGAAGATTCCAAAGGGCGAGAATTTGACAAGACAAGAGATTCTAGCCGATTTCCCTAAGGGTGAAGACCACAAATCATTACAGAGAGATCTGAAAAATGCCATTAGTAATCTAGAAAGACAACTCTGTCTAGTCAAGCAATTTGAAGATGTTAGTGGGAGACGCAGAAGGTTGTCATTATTCCACAGAGTTATNGATGTNTATGAGCCAATGGATTTCGAAGACGCACTCGTAGAAGTGATCAAGAGAATGGGGCCAGTCAAAGCATTCACACTGCGATATTATGTTTCTAGAAGTGTAGAAGAATTAGCTATCGCACTAAGAAATTTGGAGAATAAAGGAAAAATTGCAAAGATTATGGCGCTGGTTCCAGAGCCAGAAGCATTCTATGTTCTTCCTGAAGAAGTAGCCAAACTAAGCACGCAAAGCCGTGAAGATCGAACATTGCGAATTCTGACTCAATCCGATCCTTATGTTTCAAGGTTCATATGGGAAGTTCGCTCAGTTTTGGACAGAGGGTGGTATCTTCCTGTATTCAAGGGAGTTGACCCAATTGGTAAGGTGTTGATGTTCAAGATTAACGACTACCTTGAGATTAAAGACATGCACATTCCTTATGCTTACTTGGATGANTTCTGTTCGGCCTTNGAAAAGTTACTGGACAACCACTCAGACCAACTCGTGGATGTAGCCGTATTATCTCAATTCAATGGAATTCCTGTAACTGAATTAGAGGAAGACTCAAGAAAAGCCCTCGAGAGTATAGGCTTCAAATTAGCTGGAGAGAGAATGATTCGAGGAGGAATTGTCGATCCGCAACCTAGAGAAATTGCGGAACGAGCACTATTCCATCGTCACCATCTGCACCAGAACTCAAGGCTCGAAAATGAAATCCAAGCCCTTGAAAGTGTTCAAGAAATTCGTGACGATTTCGGATTGCGTGGTCGAGCAGAAGTTTATCGCGTCAGTCTGAAAAATATGGCAAGTGCTAATCAATTACACCAAGGAATCAATCTCAGAGGCCACCAAGTTTGGGCATCATATGACCACTTCTCCACATTGTTAGCAATCAGGGGAGAAGAGCCAAATGAGGAGTTACTAGATGTTCTAGAATTCTTCGAAAGTCATAGTGACCCTAACTTGTTCATGGAGAGACATGCAATGAAGCGTGCAGCATTCAGAAAATTGATACAACCGCTGCTGAGGAGTGGGCACATGGTTCAGGATTATCGAGGAGGATTCCGTTCAGTAGCTCCTCGTAGAGGGTTAGACCGTGTAATTTTGCGAAGAGAATACTTGCGAAGATTAGTATCAGATTACCCTGTTATCACTCTGAAACAATTCACTCGCTTGGCTGGCACCCCGTTTAAGCCTGAAGAATTGAAAGCNATTCTGACTGAGTTTGAAGAAGATTCAACTTTGATTAAGGGATTCTTGATACAAGATTTACACGAGGTTTGCTGGGGTAAAAAGGAATTGTTGGATGAGGCTAAGAATGTGCCACCNATTCGTGATTTCGTTATCCCGCCTTCTGACCCGATTGCACCATACTTCGCAGATGTCCTAAAACAAAAATTCGGCTTCGGGAGCGCATATTTAGTATTCAGAAACGCCGAGCCAGTTGCTGCTTTCAAGGCGAATACTCGTGACAAAATTATCGATGTTACCGATTATGAGGGGTCAGAAAAGGGTTGGCGAATTGTCAAGGAATTCGCGTGGGAGCACCAAATGCCACTCAAGACTGAACTCAGAATCGGTGGTAAAAGAATGAAGTAAGTCTACCAAACCAGTTTGGCAATGGTAAGATTCGCAATGTGCTTCTAATGGGCAATTCGGGTGTTAGATTAAATAACAAGTTTCTGCGTGTACAAACCGTGAATCAAAAGGCTATACTCTTGACGGCCCTGATGTTACTTGTTTCTGCGAGTCCATTCGTTACGACTTCTTCTGCTAACGAGGTTCAGGATATTGAGGTTCTAGACACAGTGATTAACCCAACAAATAATCACACCTACCACCTGCTCTCAGCATCATCTTGGAGCGACGCAGCTTCGGTTGCAAGAAGCCTTGGTGGATTCTTAGTAACTATAGATGATGCAAATGAAGACCAATGGATTTTCGACACATTTGCGGTTAACAATGACACTACAAGACACCTATGGATAGGATTGTCTGACCACCAAAGCGAGGGAGATTACCGCTGGCATGACGGAACTCCATTCACTTACAGAAACTGGGGTGATGGACAACCAGGAAGTGGAGATGACGAAGATTATGTTCACATTACAGGAACGAACATGGGAAGCATAGAGCCAGCTTCTTGGAATGACCTCGAAGATGACCCACAATATTTCCCCGTTTACGGTGTAGTTGAAATTGGTGAGGGAGCAGATTACGCACTACGTTTCGATGGGGATGATGACCACATAGTAATCGATGAAGACCTACCAGATTGGGGCAATCACATCGAGATTGAAGCTTGGGTCAATGTCGCAGATACAGACGGTATCCAATTCATCACGATGCTCGGAGATTATGGCTGGGGATTGTACCTCAATGATGGATACCTAGCATATTCCAATGAGTACTCACTATCTAGGAATCCGACTTCTAATGTTTCGATTCAGGAAGGCGTTTGGACTCATGTCAAGGTTGTAATTAATTCTGAAAATGGTGGGGAGTTTTTCATTGACAATGTGTCTGCAGGATTAATTGATGCAAACTATTCACAAATACCTGCGGGGGATTTTGGCTCCAATGATTGTTTCCAATCTGGGGAAGACTGTGATGAGCTATACATTGGAAGAATGGGAGCGGGTTGTGATTGCAATTATTTCCGTGGAATGATGGATGATGTACGTATTGGAAACGCCGAGAATGAATCCTTCTGGATGTTCACAGAAGGAGAGGGCGACTCTACAGAAGACTACCAAGGACTCGTTGGAATGATTCATGGGGCTGCTTGGGTAATGCCTGATGGAACCATCATCGCACAAGCCTTTGAATTGGAAAATGGGGAATATTACGACGACTTCAGTGCTAGTGCTGGAGATACGCTATTATTCTTCATGGAAATTCCTGAAAACACTCAGTATGCATATCTAAACATGTACTCGTGGGATTTCGAATTTGAAGAAGACTATGAGGAAGTAGAATACGAGATTTACATTGCAAAGGATAGAATTCCTTCTGCTTGGGACCACGATTACGAAGTTGAGACATACTATGGTTTGTATGTTTACGAATACTTCGATTGGCCACAGGAAGGCACCTATTGGATCACTCTGAGTTCAAGTCACGACATAGATGAACTTGAAGTGAATGCATATTGGGAGCTAGCTCCGGAACCTCCAGAACTAGATGAAATGACTGAATTGAATGATGGCATTTCCGTGACAGGACAAAGAATTACCAGAGACAGTGGGAAATCACTGTATTTCTATGTCGATCTTCAGGATGAGTTAGCCGAATTAAGAGTCAAAACATGGGGAGGACCTGGTGATTGTGAATTGCACATTGCGTTAGGAGCACTACCATATACCGACGATTGGGTATGGATAGAGGATGAATGGTTTGAGGAAAGCAGTGGAAGTAATGGCCGCCAAATTGGAGGACAACAAACTTCAGACCATTCATACAACTCAGGCAATGATGAAATTGTACAGATTTTCGATGCTCAACCAGGAATCTATTACATCATGATGACATCCTATTCTGGCTGCAGGGATGTTACAATACAAGCAGATTTCACATATGCGCCAAATAACGTTGACCCAGAATCAGCGGTAGAGTTGACTGATGGTATTTCATATGGGCCACTGAGTGGATTCGAAGGCCTAGACCAATTCTTCTACATCGATGTTCCAGTGGGAACTGAGAGACTGGAAGTTGATCTGAATAACGGAGATGGAGAAGCCAAACTGATGATGAGATTGGACCAATTCCCTACTTGGTCAACATATGACATGCATTCCAATGCTCCAGGGGCTGGTGATAAACTTGGATTCAACGACCCTACTCCGGGAAGATGGTACATTCTCCTAGGGAGTGAAGAATACTACAGCAGAATTGACATTACCGCATCCTTTGAAGAAAGATATGTTTGGACATACGATGGCGAGCCAATCCAGTTATTCAATGACGAAGACATCGGTGGAATGAGTGCGCCAGAAGGCGAAGAATTGTATTTCTTCATTGAATTAGGAGAATCTTCAGCCATGGATCTTACTATCAAGACATGGGGAGGAGAGGGTGACTTGGGATTATTTGCAGAAATTGAGGAGTTCAATTGGGATGATTTTTATGAAGAATTAGATGAACCAATGGGCAGACAATTCGGTGAGACCCAGTATGAATCCGACTGGGGTGGAGCAGATGAAGAAATTTACATCTTCTTTGCTAGTGGTAGAATTGACATTACAATTTATGCAAATACCGAGATTGAGGATATTTCTATCATCGCAACCTGGGATGACTTTGACGAACCTAGCCCTAGACCTGAGCCACCGGGACCTGAGCCTCCAATAGGTGATGAAATACTCTCTTGTGACAAATACGCAGAAGTCATCTTTGAGGATATGGACAGAAATGGGGATGGGGATATTTCTCGAGACGAAACCTTCGACGGTGATGATAGCGAATTCGAAGAGATAGACATCAATAGGGATGGAGTAATCGACAAAACTGAGGCAAAAGTAGCAATTTGCACCTGTGAAAATGAGATTTACATCACTTTAGAACAAATTTCCAACGGAGACATGGGTGAGTACTCCATAGAGTTCCTATCAGGAATTGCGTGGAAAAATGAATTCGATTTCTTTGAGATCGATTCCAATAATGATATGATGATCGACTTTGGTGAAATTGAAGACTACACAGAAAGTTGTGTAACAACCTATGATCCATTGGACCGAGACGGAGATGGAACTCCAAACGACAAAGATGCCTTCCCAGATGACCCCTCTGAAGACACCGACACAGACGGAGACGGAATTGGAGATAATGCTGATTTCATAGCAAGCGTCGATAATGATATTATTTGGGTATCTGCAAGTATTCTAGGTCTAGTATTGGTTTCAGCTCTAGGGATGATGTTTGTTAGGTCAAAACGTCGCCCTGAATATGCTTGGGAAGAATATCAAAAGGACCGCATGTCAGAATCCATGCTTGCAAGCATGAGCAGTCCTGTTAATCCGCCTCCCTCACAAGATGTTGTGCCTCCAGCACTTGACTTAGGGCCGCCTGTAGAGGAAGTGCCTGAAGACATGACAGTATCCGATCTCTACGACTGATGCTTCCTTTTCTTAGGGCCCAATCCCAAAGGACGCATTAGGGATAGTACGTGCTTGTGCATTTGTGGAAGCATTTCAAAGAGTACCAATGCCAGCAAGAACATTGCACCTAGCGATACAAATCTTGAAGCATAAGCATGACCAAATTCAAAGACAGATAGGTTCATCCATCGCCAGTCTGGATAGCCCATTTGAAGCCAAATTAAGCCTGCGTTTCGGAATAGGTTCAGTATGTGAATTAAGGATAGGGCAATGAATAGTGCTCTGACACGCTTCCTCCAATCTATTTCAAGAACTGAAATTGCACCTACAAAGATAATCATCGATTGTATCGCAGTACAAGCTAATACAAAGTTAATGTAAATCGGCTCCCCATTAACCAATAACTCCGTGTGAAAAGAAAATTCTGACATTTCATCGGTCAAGAACCAACGGTTTCCATCCCAATCATTCCAGTTAACTGATGCCCCATTGGCGGGATTAGCATATGTTTCTCCAAGAGTGACTTCAGCGCCACCTGCAAATGATAACAGAGCCGCAGATTGCCAAGCTACAAACCATATTGCTAGAACATTGAGCATCGGAATATGAGCGATCATAAGATATGGTAGTCCAGCAACAGCGACAGTTCCCCTGAACCAACGTAAAGCATTGGCAGATTTACCTTCAGAAACCTGTCTTTCCCAAATTGCAATTGCACATGCACCAGGTAAGGTGATTGCACTCATCACAACCAGTACAACGTCATCATGAGCAAGATAAAACCCAATGTCGTTGAAAAAATAGAAACCCGTCAAAACCCAGCCAACAGGAGCGATAGACTCCAATTTACCCGACCGACTTTTCCAAGTGACAAAAAGAATCAACAATCCTACCGCACCAAGGATGGTAGCGGTTGACCTGTCGACTAGGTAGTCACCTGCCATGGCGCGCCATGAATGGCGTTTCATCTAATGGCTTCGCCTTAATGCACATAGGTATGATTCGTTTCGAGGGTAACGATGCAGGGCCCGATAGCCGAGGTGAACATGCCCGAGATGGACTCGGAATGGAACGGTGCTATCGCATTTCTAGATAGAGATGGAGTTCTAAATTATGGAAGTCCTAATTACATTAATTCGCCTGAGGAATTAAAAATCATTCCCGGTGCCAAGCAGGCGATTAAAGAGCTACGAAAACTTGGATACCGTATTGCGATCACAACAAATCAATCAGCAATAATGCGTGGATTGTGGGGTGAAGAAACAATTCATGCCATTCATGAACGCTTGCAAGAGGAACTTGGGGTATTTGATGTATTGATGACATGCCCGCACAGAAACCGAGACATGTGTGGTTGCAGGAAACCTCGACCAGGTATGTTAAACCAAGCTTCACATATCATCCGTGGTAAATCTCACGATACGGTAGATTGGTGGGGAGATAAACCGAAACCAATTCATCCTCTAGACCTAATGGTAGGTGATAGAGATTCTGACATGGGAGCAGGATGGGCTGTTGGTGCAAGGTTGTTCAAAGTGGATCAGAAAATCGGAATCCAACAAGTTATTGAAAGAATCATCAATGATGACCCCGGTGATGATTTCAAGCCAGTGTGATTGATATGTGGCTAGGACTCGACGATACTGATTCATTGGAAGGTGGTTGCACAACACTCGTGTTTCATGAATTACTGAATTCACTTCCTTGTGAACACGGTGAGCCCAGATTGACCAGATTATGGCCGTTTGCTGCACAGAGAACACGAGGTAACGCTTCGCTTTCAGTAGAATTGTTCGCAGACGACTCGATTGTTGAATGGCTAGACAATTACTGGCATCAAAACATACTACCACTAAAAGGTAAGATTTCAGAATCATCACATTCTTTACGCAAGCAACACCCATCTGACCCTGGAATGGTTTTGTTCAAAGAACAGCCAACTGAAGATTACTACTGGAGGGCAGTTCGCAGCGAAGTATCCTTCTTTGAAGGTGGTAGGCAATGGGGTGGTAATGGCAGAATTGGGGCTGCAGCATCATGCGCTTGGCGTAGTAGTAATGTTACTTGGGAGGGGATAGCATGGCGAAAAGGCGCTCGCCAAGTTAGTGAAGAAGCCCTTGCACAGGTTGAAGCTATGGATGGAACTTTTTTGTGTCGAGATCCAAGAACAAATCGTGGACTAATTGCCCCCAGAGGTCCGTGCCCCGTGATGTTCGGAGTAAGAGCAATTGACAGAGATACAGCGAAGAAGGCCACTGATATATTGGTTCAAAGTAGCGCAGAGACGATAGGCAGCAGAATTTTTGCTACAAATCAGGCGACAGGAGACCATATTGAGGCTACTCAAAAATTAGTGGTAAAAAGTAAAGAAACGTTGCAAGGTGGTCACGTAATTCTGAACAATAACTGCTTAGCATTCAATGAATCTGGAGATGTAAATCGAATTGCACAATGGTTAGAAATTGGTGACGAAATCGAGTTTATGGGACTAGAATATGAAGGAGATTACCATCTTGAAGCAATCAGAGTAATTTCCTCGACCATATCACATAGGCCGATTTGCGAATGTGGAACCAGAATGAAATCCATGGGTAAAGGACAAGGAGTTCGTTGCCCAAAATGCAAAAATCGTAGTGATGTAAAATGGACTAATGAAGAAAGATTACCTCCGTTGCAAGGTTGGGTTCAACCGCCAGCAGATAAGCGGCGACATTTAGCCAAGTCACTGACATAACACCCTAAATCTTGATAGCCGAATAGTATTGGCACCTATCATGGTAGATTCAACTGAACTGACATACATAATTCTTGGATTGACCCTTTTGGGTATGATTTGGTACATGACAAATCGTGGAAGGGCTAATCTTGCTAGGGCTCGCGAGGATGCAGCTCCCGCTATTGCTGGAAGCGATGTTATGGACGGTGCTGCAAAGAATCCTGAGCAATTTGATGAGCCTGATGATGAAGCACTCGATGAAATGGCTAAACTTCTAGGCGAAGATGAGTGATTAGCAGACAAATCCTTCTTCGTTCAAACGAAGGTGCAATTTATCTTCATCCATCCAGAGTATACGCTTTGAATCTGAATCGGGGCGAGTTAGCAACCACACCTCGTCGCTGTTCAATTTGCTTTTACCTCTTGCTATCAACGGGGTGGAATCCATCGAAGTACCACCCTTTGAAATCAACAATGTAGTCCAAGTTGTATCTGATATCAACTTGTTAACGGCGTCAATTACATCACTAGGAATAGCGCCTGAATCTGGGCAATAGTCATCTAGAACAACTAGAGAAACATTCGGTAAAACTTTGGCAGTTTTTAGTAGGGAATCAATTGCTTGGTCAACATTTCCAACAAGATTCATCGCATGAAATCTAGATGAAGCAGTCAAAGAAACATCTGAGAAAATCTGTGAAAACCTCACTCCATCAGGCAATTCTGGTGCAGCCCAAAGAACCCTCCCGCCATTATCGATAACCTGCCGTGCTAACTGTAGCCCCAGTGTTGTTCCACCACATGAACCCTCTACGGCAAGATGTATCGAGGATTCATCCAAATCGGGTTGCCATATTTCCATTTTATCACTCAATCCAAAGAGATCATCGATGGAACATCGGTTTCTGTTTCCTCATCATCATTGCTGCCCAAAAGTAGGTCCAGGAGGTCACCACCTGAATCTTCTTCCTCGATCTTTTTCTCCGTGATTGCTCTGCGAGACCTTGAGAGTCTTGCAGCCATCAAAAGATGAGCCTCTAGTCTTCGGGTTGCTTCCCGATAATCTCTTACTGAGAAATAGCCCATGAAATCTCCATCACCATCGATAACAATGATTGCATCAGGAGTAGTACTACTCATAATGTCCAAACCCTTTGAAAGAGGAGTTTTTCCTTGCACTGCTAGTATGTTTGTTCTCATTATTTTATCGACCTTTACCTTAGTTGCATTCAATCCTTCAGCCATTTTGGCAAATATATCTCTGGCAGTAACTACACCAAGAATGTCCCTGCCTTTCTTAACAAGGATTGCGTGCTCTGGGTTTTTGGATAGCACCTGACAAATGTCGCTGATTTTGGTCTTAGTAGCGACAACAACATGTTCGTCAGTAATTGACATATCTGCGACTGTTGGCTCTTCCATGGTAATGGGTAATCGACGAAAGAAGATATTGGTTTCCCATAATTTGTATGGCAAGCCATATGACCCAATTGCCCGTCACGCAACCATGGCCGGCGAATTACGCAAGGGTGAAAGAATTCCACGCAGACCACTTCCTGATTTCGCTGAATCTGGTACTTTGAGTGCCGGACTAAAGCGAGATGGCATCGTTAAAACTGCACTTGAAGACAGCAATGAATACGGTCCACATTCAATGATCCTGCTGTTGATGGTTGTTGCATCAGTAACCGGTGGAATCCTCTTAGCATTCCGATATATCTAATCCGTTTAGAAAACCACTTTTTCAAAGATTAATCAAGGGCAATATACAAACCCTTGACAATTGAGCACCTGTTATGAGTGAAGGTTCGGTCAATGTTGAAAGCCGAACATCGTCCCAAGATAAACGCTGGACAATTATGGCTGCATTACTGGGAACTAGCACAGCAATACTGCTTTTCCAAGGGATTGAACAAGAAAAAAATCCCAAGTTTGTAAGGGAAGTCGCTTTGACAATTATTGCAGCAACGATTCCTTTCCAGGGAATATATTTCCTCATCTACACGTTTTTACTTGAAAACAATGGTATGTTGAATGAAGACATGTTGAATCGGCTGAATATGGCTTCAGCTCTATGTCAAGTCGCTGCATATCTCTCACTGATCGGAATAATCGCACTTTGGTATAGCATGTCACCAATGGTTGGAATAGCATTTACTATTTCGGCATTTATCGCCATGATACTAGTGCGGGTATCTATGAAGCAACCAGAAGAAATTTCTGGTGCTACTGAATAGCATTTCTTGCTAATTCAACAGCCTCATCCACGATTTCACCAGAAACCCCAATGTGATTGGCTGGGTCAAACATTGCTTCGAGTTCTTCAGCACTGAATGCAGCAGCAATCGCAGGTGTCCTAGCACAGACATCGATCAACTCTTCGCCTTTTTCAATTGCCTCAAAAGATGCTGACCTGAGAATCTCGTGAGATTCATCACGCCCAATACCGTGACTTACAAGTTCAATCATTACCTTCTCTGCCATGACCAATCCCTTCTGGCTAGCAATGTTAGCAAGCATCCTTTCACCATCGACCCACAAGTTCGTAAGAACGTTAGCTGTCTTTGCAACCACATCTTCACAGAGTGCTGATGCATGAGAAAGCGTGAACCGCTCGCTACTCGAATTAGCAAGGTCTCTCTCGTGCCACAAAAGTGCGTTTTCGTATGTTGGAATAATGAACGAGCGAACAATCCTTGCCAGTCCGGAAGCATTTTCGGATTTGATTGGGTTTTTCTTGTGTGCCATCGTAGAGGAGCCAACCTGTTTCTTTACATCGAATCCTTCTCCTGCTTCTGCAATCTCAGAGCGCTGAAGATTGCGAATTTCTTGNAAAATCTTTTCACAAGTACAAGCAACATTCGAAAGCCAAGAGACATACTCAATGTAGCGGTCCCTGCCAACTACTTGTGTTGTAGCTAATGGTACTTCAAGGCCCAAATGAGTCAAAATCAATCTTTGAAGTTCTCTTGCGCCTTCACCTTGGGCTGCACCAGTTCCAACAGCTCCGAGGAACTTTCCTACTGCAATACGTGGTGTTGCCTCGTCTAGGCGAACGAGTTGTCTGCGCATTTCATCGAGCCAAACTGCCACCTTCAAACCGAAAGTAATCGGAACCGCGGCTTGACCATGAGTTCTTCCAAGCATCACTGTGTCTCTTTCACGCTCAGCCAAATTAGCCGTAACTGAAATCAAATTGCAAAGTCCTTTGCGCAACAAAATAATTGAATCTCTCAATTGCAAACCAACTGCTGTATCTACGATGTCATTTGAAGTTGCACCCAAGTGTATACACCAACCTGCCTCACCAGCAGCCTCTGCCATCGCTTTTGTCAAAGCCATGATATCGTGTCGAGTCTCAGCCTCAATTTCAGATACTCTCTCCTTCGTAACCACAGATGGAACTGCAATTTCGGCTACCTTTGCGTAATCTTCAGCAGAGACTTTGCCCATTTCCATGTGGGCCCAAACAAGTGCTCTTTCAACTTCCAGCTGTCTTTGATGTCTACCTAATTCAGACCAGATTTCTTTGAATTCTTGACAGCCATAACGATAGTCGAGAGGACAGAACGCCATGTTACTTCGCTTTGACGAGGGGAAATGAACATTCCGAGAGAAATGATTAGTTCATTCTCCCGAATTATTGGAAAGAAAGGTGGCCTCTCACTCCATCCCAATGCTTCACATAATCGATTTCCAACTCTCCTATCATGTGAGGTCCAGCGACCACTAAGGTCTCATATTCGCCTCCTTCCCCATCAACATGGAATCTATATCTCGAAGCGATACGAGTTAAATCTTGTAATGATTCTTCATTTAACACGCGGCCTAACCACTCACTGTCAAGCCCTTCTGTTGAAACTCCTGTGATCATAACTTTGAATCCATTAGCAATTAGATTGCTCATATGCGACTTGCTAGATTGGTGCCATAAGGGAGTAAATGACTTAATTCCTAACTCTTCGCTCATCCTTTCAAGTCGTGTTTTTTGATAATCTGAACGCAATGCCCCTGAAACAATTCCATCAATTTCTAATTTCGAAAGGGCTGCTTTCAAGTCGTCAACCTCTTTCTCAGGCTCACCCTGAGTTGCTACTGGCAACCACTCGCATCCACATAGTTCGGCCTGATGCTGGACGAGCTGTGTTCCTGGGATTTGAAACATCCAAGAATCTTCACCTTCAACAATCATGGTAACTAGATGAGAAACCTCCCAGCCCTTGCACTGAGCCCACCAAATTGCGGCACTACTGTCTTTGCCGCCACTAGAGAGAACTGCTACCTTCACAGGTGTCGCATCCCGCCAAGGTTGATAAGACCCCGACCTGACACCCCACCAGAGGTGGACACTTTGCAACCGAGCGGAAGAGGATACGACCATGGAATTACCACATTCAGCCCAGACGGAAGATTGTTTCAGGTAGAATACGCTAGAGAGAGCGTCAAGAGAGGNACTACAACTGCTGGACTAAAGTTCCGCGATGGTGTTGTACTTGTCTGTGATAAGAGAATCGCTAGCAGACTAATCATTCCCGAATCCATCGAGAAGATGTTCAAAATTGACGACCATGTTGGNATTGCAACTAGCGGACTAGTCGCTGATGCAAGACAATTGGTTGCACGTGCTCGTGTAGAGGCACAAATTAACAGAATCACATATGCGGCTACCGTTCCAGTAGACATTCTAACCAAGAAAATCTGCGATTTCAAGCAATCCTTCACCCAGTATGGGGGTTCAAGACCATTTGGAACAGCACTTCTAATCGGTGGAGTCGATGAGAATGGAATCCACCTGTTTGAAACAGACCCATCCGGCGCATACCAATCATACCATGCAGGAGCAATTGGCAGTGGAAGAAACACAGTTATCGATTACTTCGAGAAAAACTGGAAGGAAAACCTGACCCTTAACGCAGCAATGAAACTCGGACTTGAGGCTCTTAGAAATGCTAACGACCAAGAATTGAACCGAGATGCTGTTGAAGTTTCAGTTATCGACTCCGAGGGTTACAGAATCCTTGACAGAGATGAAGTCAACAAGCAAATTGACCGTCTAAAGCCACTCGAGGAGTGAAATACAACATGGTCAGCCTAGACGCTGCAGTCTTGGCTCGCTGGGAATATGGCGGTAAGCGCTATGAGATTCTGGTTGACCCTGACCTAGTTGAATCATTCAAGCAGGACCCGTCCAGTGTAAACATGGACGATTTCCTCGCTACTGATGAAGTGTGGCATGATGCCAAAGGCGGAGATAGACCGACTGAAGAAGCGATTGAAGCAACGTTTGGGACTCAAGAAATCGAGCAAATCGCTGCTATGATACTTGAGAAGGGTAGTATCCAGCTTACTACTAATCAAAGAAAAGAAATGGTTGAACAAAAGCGCCAAATGATCATTCAAGAAATCCATTCAACAGCTATTGACCCTAAATCAAAATCACCACATCCAAAAACCCGGATCGAGTTGGCTTTGGACGAAAGCAGGTTTTCAGTAGACCCGTTCAAACGCCTTGAATTGCAAGTTAAGGATGCGATTAATTCTCTAAAGCCATTGATTCCTTTATCTTTTGAGCCAGTAAGAGTGGCATTCAGGATTTCTGGTTCAGGATACGGCAAAGCAAGCAAGTTTTTGCGCCCGTATTTGGACAAAGAAGAATGGCTTTCTAATGGCGATTGGGCGTGCATAATCGAGTGCCCACCTGGCATGGCTGGAAATCTAATTGGAAAGGTAAAAGGCGTAGACAGCGAGTCTGAAGTCAAAGAACTGTGAGTTGCATACCAAGCGTCTGCTTTATCATGGGTTGGCTGGTCGGCCGGCATGGAGACAAAGAGATGTCAGGAGCAAAAGAAGGCGCCGAGCTGCGCCTCGTGACTCCTGGAGAGGCCATCGGGGCTTCATCAGGAGTGCGAGCAGGAACAGGTACCCTAATCGTGGGAGACAACATTATCGCAACCAAAGTCGGTTGGGTAAAAGAAAACAATGGAGTTACTTCNGTAGATCCNATTCATTCCGCTTACATGCCTAGGTCTGGTGACCTAGTAATNGGCGTTATCGAGAGTGTGAGAAACAATCTATGGTTCGCCGATGTTAACGGTCCATTCAACGGCCTGCTTCCAATGTCACTGGCACCTTGGAAGGTTGAATTTGGTGCAGCACGTCAGCATATGGACATTGGCGACATTATGTTGGCAAGAGTGCAAGAAGTCGATGAAGCTCACAATATTGTTCTAACAATGAAGGGTGTTGGATTGAGAAGACTGAAAGAAGGTATAATGTCTGACATTTCAATGAATCATATTTCACGCCTGAGAGGAGAAAATGACTCCACTCTAAGGCAATTAAAGGAAGNCAGCGACTGTAGAATTATTGTTGCTGAAAATGGAAGAGTTTGGGTCGATGGTGACTCTGACGGAATCGCATTCATGCGTACAGTACTCGAACTAGTACGCAACGAAGGCCACATGGCCACATTCAATGCTTCCNTAGAAGCATTAATCGAGGAAAGGAGGAATGCCTGATGGGCGGATACGGAGATGTAAAGTTACTACGAGATGATGGCTTGAGACTAGATGGTCGCAGAGTCGATGAAATGAGAGAAGTCAAGGTTGAGGCAGGAATTCTTCCTGCTGCAGACGGTTCTGCTTGGGTAAAGCATGGACTGAATGTCGCAGTTTGTGCTGTGTACGGACCTATGGAGGCTCACCCTCGTAAGATTCAGAGACAGGATAGAGCAGTTATTGACGTTCGCTATAACATGGCACCATTCTCTACCAGCGACAGAATTCGTCCAGGATTTAATCGCCGTTCTAGAGAAATCAGCAAAGTAACTGCAGAAGCATTGGAAAGCGTAGTTCTGGTTGAAAGATACCCTCGATCCAAGATTCGAGTTGAAATCGAAATCCTAGCTGCTGAAGCAGGAACTCGCTGTGTAGGAATTACAGCTGCCGCTGTTGCACTCGCAGATGCTGGAATCCCAATGCGTGACCTAATCGTTGGAGTTGCGAGTGGGAAAATCGAAGACACTGTAGTACTCGACCTTGACAAGGCTGAAGACAACTACGGCCAAGCAGACCTTCCAATGGGTATTCTACCTACAACTGGAGAAATTGCATTCCTACAGATGGATGGAGACCTTTCTGTTGAAGAGTACAACACATGTATGGAGTACAACATGAAAGCGGCCAAAGAAATTCATGAGTTGATGGTGGATGCGCTAAAGCGTAGATACATCGAGAAGAACGGAGGTGAGTCCTGATGGTTGAACTAGTTCCAAGCCTGCTGCGACAAGAACTTGCTGCTTTAGCAGAGAAGGACGAGCGTATTGATGGAAGAGGAAGATGGGAATCTCGCGACATCAAATTAGAAACCAACTGCCTTTACAATGCTGAAGGTAGTGCTAAGGTTACCTGGGGAGACACCATTATCTATGCAGGTGTCAAGTTTGAGATTAGAACTCCTTGGCCTGACCGACCNACTCAAGGTTCCTTGATGTGCGGTGCTGAACTACGTCCAGTGGCTGGACGCAAATATGAGCCAGGACCTCCTTCCCCCCAGTCAATCGAACTCGGAAGAGTCGTCGACAGAGGAATTAGAGAGTCTGGTTGTATTGACATGGATTCCCTATGTATTATTCCAGGAGAGAAAGTTCTGGGTATCATGATCGATATTCATGTCCTTTCTGACAAGGGCAATATCTTCGATGCATGCGCTCTAGGTGCAATAGCAGCTCTGAGAACTGCAATCGTTCCAGCAGAGCGTTTTGATATCGGCGAAGACTATCCTCTTGCGGTATCTATGACTCCAACAATGTGTTCATTCACTAGAGTTGGCGGAAGATATGTTCTAGATGCTAATGAGGAAGAAGAATTGGGTGGAGATGAGAGAATTCACATCACTTTAGGAGATGAAGGACACCTACATTCACTTCAGAAGGGGTTAAAGGGAACTTTCACGCCGGCCGAATTCGACGAGATACTCGGGGTCGCTCAGCAGCGCTGTGCAGAACTCGCAGAACTGGTCAACTCTAAGGAGGAATGAACATGGCAAAGCGAACACAGAAGGCTGGCGCAACCGGTCGTTTTGGTGCAAGNTATGGTGTTAGCGTTCGAAGAAATGCTGGCATGGCCATGAAGAAGAAATCNGCTAAGTACACTTGTCCGGTTTGTCAATACCGCAAGGTTACTCGCAANTCTGTAGGAATTTGGTCCTGCGGCAAGTGTGGACACACNTTCGCTGGTGGCGCATGGGAGCCTTACACACGTGCATCTGATGCAAACAACAGAATCATTCGCCGAAATGCAGATGGTGCAACCACTGCAGACATGGCTTTCATCGCTCAGCAAGCTGCTATCGAGTACGAGCGAGCAATGAACGCTGGTGAACTAGACGAAGAGGAGTGATTCTCTTGTGGTCTGTCCGCCTTTCGGTGGATTCTCCATATGCTAACTCATTAGCATCCAGCCTATCCAGTGAAGAGGATGTTTCCATTAGCGGTAATAATTTCAGTTTCACCCTAAATGAAGCACGTGCCAAAGATGCCCGTGCAATGTGGAATACTCGAATGAGATCGCTGGTGATTGCTCGTAAAGTCATAGAAGTGATGGATTCTTGAACCCCAAGCAAGTGAGGACTAAACATGGAATCAGCACAGCAACTGCAGATGGTCGTAGCAGAAGTACAAGCTGCTAGACAACAAGTAGCATCTCTAAANGCTCAAGTTAGAGAATTGGAAGGAACTATTGCGGCGGTGAAAGAGCAACCTGATGAAATGTCGCTACACCGCCAGATGGGGACTATTCTTGTTGAAGTAAAAGATAGAGAGCAGTTGCTGTCAGATTTGGAAACAACACTTACTCAAATGAAATCCGCTGTAGAAACTATGGCTAAGCGAGAGGCTGAACTTGTATCCACATATGAAAAGTTGAAGCAATCTCTTGAGGGATGAACTTGGATAAGTTAGCCGCCTGGATAGAAAGAGCAGCCGGAAATGGTGCTGTTCCTGTNCTTACAGGTAGAAACGGCGACATGGACACAATCGGTTCGGCGATTGCATTAGCATCCTCTAATCCTAACCTTATGGCATGTGGCCTACACATTGGCAAACTAGCTAAACGCCTCTGCACTGAAATGAATGCACCGTTCAGAAAACTAGCAAAAGAACCATCATGGCCTGCAAAAATTGGTGGAATAATCATTGTTGATGCCGCTTCAGAATCNCAGACTGGTATTGAAATCCCTAAGGGGGTGCCAATATGTGTCATCGACCATCACGATACTTGTGACTGGAGCTTTAGCGAAGGTGACNTAGAGATTAGAAATGATGCAAGAGCAACAACTCAAATCGTATTTCAATATCTAAAAGAAAAGGCACCATCTTCACTTACAGATGAAGTACGTAAGCTCTTACTAGCAGGACTAATCACTGATACTGGAAGATTCAAGCATGCTGATAGAGCATCATTGGAATNCGCTTCAGCAATACTAGATGGTGCCGGATTTGAATATCAGGAGTTTGTGGAACACATCCAAAATGAGGAAATAAACTCCAGCGAAAGAGGTGCAATATTGAAAGCTCTGTCAAGATGTCAGTCTACAGAATGTGGAGTATGGAATCTAGTACATACTCACGCAGGCATACACGAAGGTAAAGTTGCAGGAATATTGATCCAAACGGGAGCAGAGGTTGCCTTGGTTTCGAGATTTAGAGATGGTGAAACCAGATTGACTGCTAGAGCACCTAGGTCATCAACAATCAGTGGAGTTCACTTAGGCCAAATGATGCAAACTCTGAGTGAAACACTAGGAGGAGAGGGCGGCGGCCATGACGGTGCCGCCGGTTGGACTGGAAAGAGCGATAGAGTTGCTGCAGAAAGCGCCTTCATCAATTTGCTAGCACAGACTAGGAGGAGTCAATAATGAATCCAGAAGAGATAATCCACGCATATGAAAATGGTGAAAGAGAACTCGAGCCATTACTAGAAAAAATGGGATGGAAAAGCTGGCTTGGCATTGCCGAACTTGGACTTGTCATGCAAAGCGATATCGTTACATTCCTAGAGGAAAAATTGAGTCCTGCTGAATCAAAAGTACTTGATTTAGTCAAGAAACGAATAGCCGGAGAAATTGACTTAGATTCTATAGAAGAGGCTCTTGTAGTCGCAAGAACACCTGACACGAGAGACTTAGCACTTGAAGGCAGACTACGAATGGAAAGAGGATTAGTTCACTTTGAAAACGGTCAAATTGAGGAGGCCAGAGATGACCTGACTTGGGCAGAAACTAGATTGAAATCTGTAGCCAAAGCGAGTAGAGATCATGACATTTCTCTTCTAAACAAAGCAGCATTTCACCTGTCGATTGATGAGCCAATGATGGCGTTACACGTGCATGGAGAAATATCTAGAAAGTCAGGACATGCAAACGAAACTATTGCAATTTCCAGAATCCAAGCCGCAAGAATTCATTTGGCGTTTGGACATATATTCGATGCTGCAAGATGTGCATTCAACGCCCATGCTCATGCAATGATTGCCAAACAGACAGATTTAGCAGTTGAATCGGGTGCGATATTTGTTGAGATATCATCAGGATTCATCAGTGAAGAAGCAGAAAAATTTGCTGACCAAGTCGCCGATTCAAAACCACTATCTGCTGGTGAAACCGCACCGATTCTACAAGTACACCCTGATGATGTATTCGGAGTTCTTGAGTGGTGTATTGCGAACACACAGGAAGGATATTCGGGCGAAGAGAGGCCTGACCTGCGGGCTCTAGTTATGCTAGCAAAACGCCTAGAGAGAGCTGAGTTGTTCGCTGATTTACTTTCATCTCCTAGCGAGGTTGAAGATGCATTACTTGCGGCCCTATGTGCATCAATAAGCGAGGGAGATTCCGCTACAATGTGGACTGAGAGAGTTACAGAGATAATGACTCTAAAGGATTCCTAAAGCATCGATTGTGCCTTGAGCATCCATTCTTCGGCCCAAGATTCACCTGAAGTGAATAATGAGCGAGCCATGAAGAATGCCTCTGCTGCCTCACCAGCTTCGATTAAGTCCTGCAATCTCTTCAAATCAGCATCTACAGGTTCTTCCTCTACCTCTTCATTTTCCTCAACAGGAACAACAGATACTGTCTGGGATAGATTCTGCATTCGAGATAGGAAATCCGCTCTAGTTTCTAATGAAGGCCCACTCCATGGAATTGATTCTTCACCATCCATCGCTCCTTTGAGTCTAGCCAAGAAGAGGTCGCGAACCGGCTCTGTCGGGCGTATTTGCTGGACATGGTCATAGCACAACCAAGCTTGGTCGACTTCGCCTCGGCGTTCATGAAGTCTACCGAGTTCCATCCACAATTCATGATTTGCTGGTCGATGAGCAAGCAAGTGGTGTACAAGTTCAATGAACATCTCTTCATGACCTGCACTTCTGACCCTCTCCAATCTCCTTCCATAGACAATATTCGCTCTCTGGTCTGTAAAATCTAGACCTTTGCATCGGATTGCAAAATTATCAAGGCTATCCGAATCCAGTTTGCTAAACCAAATTTCAGGCTCCAATGAATCGGTTATGAACGCTGCTTCAAGCAACTCCAAGCCTACTTCCATGTGATTTACACCCTTTAATTGACCGAGTTGATTTGGGTCACGGCCCAGCACAACAAACAAGTCCTCCAAAACCAAGGAGAGGCCTTCTCCATCTTGCCGCATGTGCTTAATCTCGGCTAAGCAACGCCAATTTCTTTCATCTGTAAAATCGTACAATACCGCTTGCTGAGCATTCTGTTCAGCCCAAGCAAGATTCTCATCCTTACGCTCTGGGTCTTTTTTAGCTAGTTTCACAAATCTATCTGCCTGTGAGCGATGTCTACTTCCGAGATTCCTGCGAGGGTGTTGAAGGATGGAAGCACTATCCATTGAACCAACTCACTGAACCGACATGAAACCTGATCTATCATAACCCCAAGGTATTGTTGCATCAATTCCAATCTTTGCAGTATTTCCATCACTTAGACGAGAGGGGTCGAGACTAGAGCCTTTTTGATTTGAAAGAATAATTGAGTCTGAATCGGGCTGCCACCTGGTCATCATCGCCCACTCTACACGTACAGGGTCTGTAATATCGATATCTTCGTCCACAATTGTGACCATTTTCATTGAGCGATGACCATCTAAGGCTGCTTGTATCGCCTTCTTTCCATCACCTTCGTTTTGCACACGGATTTTGACTACAGCAGCCAACCAACCGCCGCCTCCTTCAGTCATGTGAACATCCAGACATTCACAAACTTCACTAACAGCAGACTTGATTGTAGGTGCTCTTGGAAGCCCCATCAGAGTTTTGTGTTCCGCTTCTGCAGGAATTAGTGCATGGAAAATTGGATTTGTTCTGTGTGTAATTCCATCGATTTCGATTACTGGTTCTTGGCGAATGTCATCTACTGTTCCGGTGATATCGACATATGGGCCTTCATCATCATTCTCGGTAGTAATACGGCCCCACATTGCATATTCTGCATTAGCTGGAACTTGAATCCCGTTAGGAAGAGTAAGTAATTCCAATGGCCCCCCATACACCTTTTCATGGAGTGCTGAAGCGATTGTCAATTCATCGATATTGGTGTCAAAAGACATTGCAGCTGCGAGTAAAACAACCGGGTCTGGAGCATTGATTATTGCGACATTGACTTCCTCGCCTACAGCCCTTGCTTGACCAGTCATCGTGTGAAGATGTCTAGGAACAATACGTGCCACGAGGTGATTATTGTCGCGCAAAAATTGCCTGTGGAATGACATGTTTCGAATTCCGCCGTACTCCGCAATAATAACGCTAGAAGACATGTACCTTCCTCTATCCTCTCTCCAGTGATGTGGAATTGGTAAATCAGTCAATTTTGGAGTCGGTTGAGGATTTTCCATGACAGGTCCTGTCTCGACAATCTTTGGCTTACTTGGATTCTCCATAGCCCACCCCAGAAGGTCGATAAAATCCTCCGGCTCAATTGATAGGGCCGCACATAGCCTAGGCCTAGTCAACAGATTTACCGCAATTTTGTGACCTGGAGCTTCGATTAAATTCTCGAACAACAAAAGGTCGTGACCGGTTGATTTAGATTTATCAAAAACACCATGCAGTACACTTGTTGGCTCATTCACTACGGTGGCCGCACCTAGCAAATCACGGAATGCCATGGTGCACTCGTGTAGGATTATAACCATGAACATTGGCACTAGATTTCGGCGGCTAGTGCATCATTTGACCTAGGTTTTACAATCGGCA
>PBXT01000017.1 GCA_002727695.1 Methanobacteriota archaeon
ATGTCTGGTCAACAGCCAAACCAGGGTGTGCATCAGGAGTATCTTGGTATGCGATTTTAGCGATTAAATCGAGCTCAGAATTGCCTTCTTCAACAGCAGATAAAACCTTATCATGGCGAATTGAGCGATGACGAATATAGTGTTCTAGAGTTCTACTGGGGAGAGGAATAACCGGGCCATGTGAAGGGAAAATTAGGTGAGGGTCTAAGTCTAGCAATCTCTCTAACTGTTCGATATAAGTCATCATATCTCCTTGTCCGGGAGGAATCAGAATAGTTCCAATTCCAGCAACCATGTCTCCAGCAATTAATCCAGAATCCGAAATCAGGCAAAGGTGTTCAGGGTGATGTCCAGGAGTGTGTAACACCGTCCAATCTTGTGAACCGAGTTGTAGTATCTCTCCATCTTTCAAAACCCTATCAGCAGTAGGAGATGCAGACCAAATTGGCACATCGAATGCTTCTTTCAATAGGCCTTCATCTGCTAAGTGGTCACTGTGCCCGT
Source organism: Methanobacteriota archaeon (assembly GCA_002727695.1). The sequence goes on from PBXT01000017.1 coordinate 505, forward strand.
GTGTGTAAAACACAGCAACTAATTCGCCTTTATGTCTTTCAACAGCTTCAGCGACGGATTCCATTCCTTCACGATGACGGAAAGCAGGGTCGACTACAATGAACTCACCTTCAGGGTCGCCTACTAGGTAACAATTGGTGTGGTCTGCGGGCGGAAGTGTGGCCGTTTTCACCGGTATGACTTCCACTCCGTGTGCGAATAGTATAGAGCGACGACCGGGCATTCTAGTCTCCAAATCTATTGCAACTCTTTGCATGTCTTGGTCCATGAGTCCTAGGCATCTGTCAACTTCCATAAGCAGAGTAACTACTGGTGGTGCGATTTTGATGACATTGTTCTGCCATGCACCAATCCAATCGCTAGGCCTCATCCATCTTGCATCTTCAAACTCTGTTTGTCCAACCAATGAGAAATCATCGTGGTCATCAGCATGAATGTGAAGAAATGTATTTTCGAATCTCATTGGTGAAAAGGGAGGTGTAGTACGCATCGAAATGACTCTTATTCCTTTAGTGTCACACGATATGTCCCCATCTAGGGCGAGAGGGAACCAATTCGATTTGTCCTCAACTACCATGCTTCTGAAGTCATCTTCAACAGCGACCATTCGCCCTTCATTTGGAGCTAGACCCAACTCTTCTACGACTTCTCTCAAGATTGCGCAGTGCTGTACTGAAATTCCAAGTACTTCACTTGCCGCTGTATCAACTCTGGAAACGCCGCCTCCAGGAAATGCCCAGTATCCCGGGAATGACGGCATTGATTCGCTACGATTGCCTAGCAAGACTTCTACGCCTTCATTGCCTTGACGAGTAATCATCAATGTCGCAGAAGGTCGAGCAGGCCTTCGCTCAATGCTTGGCATATCCAAACCACTCGGGACCTCGCTCATGTTTGGCGCCTAGGCACAAATGGTTTCAATACATAACATGGTTTGGCCCCTTCATGGTCACAATTGAGGAGGATCTCGAGATGTTGGCCAAGTCCCTTGAGATGGGAATTGATCCTTTCCCTCCTCCCAAACCAAAAAGACCGTGGGCGAGATATGCGATTGCCTCATTCCTTAGCATTTTGATGATCAGTTGGGTTTCTAAATTCTTAATGCGTTTTACATAAGCATTGATATGCCAACTTGAACTGAGAGGATTGTGCGACTACGCAGTTTCTTGCTGGTTTTGCTCCTAATCCTTCCGGGATGCTTAGGAGAATCAACTGAGGAAGTCGCATCTACTGATGGCTCAGATGTCAGCATTGAAGTATGGTACACCTTTGCTGCAGAGACAATTGAGGAGGAAGTTTTCCTAGAAACGGTCGAGTCATTCATTGAGGAAACTGGAGTGGATGTGAAGGCAACTAGAGTGTCATACGGAGATGCTGACCAGTTGTTCATGACAGCAGCACAGGGTGGCGAGGCCCCAGATTTGCTCAGAATATCTTCTGATTCTCTAGGTAAGTTTGGTGAAGTCAGAGTTGATGGCGCACCCCTGTTCGAAGATTTGCGGCCTCACCTTACTCCTGTCGAGAGAGACAAATTTGACCCAGTTTCACTGGAATCAATGAGGTATGGAGACTCGCTTTATGCGATTCCAGCAAGTTTTGACTGCTTGTCCTTAATCTACAATAAAGCACTATTCGATGGAATGGAGGAGCCCAATGAAGATTGGACACTAGATGATTTGATGAGTGCAGGACAGCAGGTAGGCCTTGAGTTCCCAGTCAAGAATGCATACTGGTGGTTCCCATTCTTGGGTGGATATGGTGGAGAATTGTTTGATGAAAACGGGACTCCAACTTTGGATGAATCAGGTGCGGCAGAATCTCTAGAGTGGATGATGGACTTAGAGCTAGTTCACGAGATTGTTCCAGAAGGAACTCAGAAAATTAGCATGGAAAATTCATTTGAAGCATGGGACACTGGAATGGTAATCGATGGTCCATGGAATTGGGCCAGATATGGAAAGGGAATCGATAATCTTGGTCAAACTCTCCTACCTAAGGTCAGTGAAAATGGCAATCATCTCTCACCGCTTGTAACCTACAAGGGTTGGGCTGTGTCCAAACAGAGCCCACAAAAAGTAGCCGCTACTAATCTCGCACTCTACCTCTCTAGCGATGAAGTTCAGAAGGAGTTTGCATTACAAACATACACAATTCCTACCGCACAAAATCTGAAACAAGATGCTGATATTCTTGCCGACCCTGTAATTACAGGTTTTATCGCTCAGGCTGAACTTGGCACACCGGCGCCTACAACTAGAGGCATGTCGATGGTATACGATGCACTCGCACCTGCATTCGAACAGGTCTACACTGAGACCTCTTCAGCGAGCGAGGCTCTAGCAATGGCGGATGATGAACTAGAGAGGATGTTGTCAGATGCGGATTGGGCTGATGAAGCCAGGTTAATCGAAGGATACCGCACTGTTGATATTGGATTTGAAATCGGAGAAGGCAACCATTCAATCTATGTTGATGGAGACTTACATTCTACATTGATCAAAGGAGAAACTACAATCGATTCTTACACAGGATGCCTTTCTTCTTATTCCATCGAGACCAGTTTCAATTGTTCTTTGACTGGAATGATTCCAAACCAAGAGCACAATATCGTAGTCAATGATTCGACGGGAACAATTTACGAAGTAAATGCAATTTCTAGCGTCGAAGATATTCTGCCTGAACCGGGGGGCACTAGCGGAGTTATGTTTGCCATCGGTTCGATTATTCTATCTCTAATTGCCCTGCTTTCATACGGTGCATGGAAGGACAAAAAGAAGACATCTTCCAAAGGAGCCCACTTCTACATAGCCCCAGCTTTGATGGCTCTAGCAGTGCTCACCTTCTATCCCGTATTCTACGGATTCTACCTTTCAGTAACCGATGCAAGCCAAACTAGGTTGGGTGATGAATCCTTTATTGGATTCTCTAATTTCATTGAAGTTTTCACAGCTGAAGGTTTCCTCAAAGTTACAATCTTCACATTAGTTTGGACACTCTCAAACGTGATTGCTCACATTGCAATCGGCCTATTCTTGGCAATTTTACTCAATGACAAGAGATTGAGAGGAAGGGTAGGATATAGGACAATCATGCTATTGCCGTGGGCGATTCCTTCATACATCTCAGTTCTAATTTGGAGAGGAATATTCCAGCCAGATGGTTTGTTGAACGATTTACTAGGAACCGATTTGAATTTGTTAGCAGACCCTACAGGTGCACAAATAGTTGTCATTTTGGTCAATATTTGGCTTGGTGTGCCGTTTATGATGATGTCTTTGTCAGGTGCATTACAATCGATTCCAAGAGAGATGTATGAGGCTGCAGAAGTTGATGGGGTAAGTCATTGGGACCAATTTAGACATCTGACCATGCCTAATCTCAAGAGTGCACTGATTCCCCTTTCACTTCTTGGTTTCATATGGACATTCAATATGTTCAACGTAATTTATCTCATGACAGATGGCGGTCCCAACCTCACATATGGTCCGGGTTCAACTGATATTCTGATCACATACGTCTATGATGTTGCATTCATAGATGGACAGTATGGGTTAGCAGCAGCTTGGTCAGTTGTAATATTCGCAATGTTGGTATTATTCTCTTGGCGCTACATGAAGCAGACCAATGCTACGGAGGCGGTATCATGAGCGGTGAGCGCACAATGCGTGATTGGTATGCTCCATTGGAGATATACACCCTTTCCTCATGGTTGAGAGCTGCAGTTGTGGTCAACATTTGTCTACTATTGTTTGATTATCTAAAGAGTGATGGATATGAGTATTCATTAGCCGGAATCGCTCTTATGATTGCCCTTGTCTACAGTCTGCCCGATGGAAGTATTTCCTGGCGCAGGGACGTCTCACTTGCATTATCTGGTGCTGTAATGCTGGTAGGAATCTTGTCAGTACTGAATGAACCGGCAGGGTTCGTGATTTGGATGGAATCTTGGTTGATTGTTCCTGGAGCAATTTCGCTGTATTGGATCTCATCTCCGCATGTCTCAAGGTGGAACCGAGAACAGATGGAATTGTCAAAAATTGAGAAGGGATTGACGCGAAATGCTGAGCATTCAGCGTCATATCAAAGATTTGGAAAGCACGTAATTTTGGCTCACTTTGCCTTCATTGTATTACTTCCAGTCATTTGGATTATAGACATTTCATTGTCTCCAGGAAATGCTCTTGGAGGAAGCCTTGGCGATTCTTTCACCACTGAACACTACTCCAAGATTTTAGGTGGCGACCAATTTTGGGTGTGGATGACCAACTCTCTAATCGTATCAATTGGGACTACTATTGCAGGCTTAGCTTTGGCTGTACCTGCGGCATACGCATTTAGCCGATTCAAGTTTAGTGGCAGAGACCCAGCAATGTTCTCGTTCTTGCTGGTACAAATGTTCCCTGGAATCATCATTTTAGTTCCNTATTTCATGGTGATGAAAACTCTAGGATTACTCAATTCCCATCTCGGCCTTATTCTAGCATACTCGGTTACTGCTCTACCTCTGTGTGTTTGGATGCTCAAAGGATTCTTTGATACAGTTCCTCGTGAATTGGAAGAAGCAGCCNTGTTGGATGGATGTAGCAGGTTCGAGATTTTCGCAAAAATCATTCTTCCACTATCGCTACCAGCGATTGCGGTAACCGCATTATTTTCATTCCTAGCCGCATGGAATGAATTCTTGCTTGCATTGACATTCAACACTTCAAATGACATGTACACATTGCCAGTTGGTCTAGCATCTATGATCTCATCAACCGGCCAATCNTGGGGAGATTTCGCAGCCGCAAGCCTGCTTGTTAGTCTGCCAGTCGTGATTCTGTTTATCCTATTCCAAAAGTTCCTCATCGAGGGATTGTCAGCAGGAGGAGTCAAGGGGTGATTCCATGGTATCAGTAAGATATGAGAAAGTAACGAAGCGATATGACGATGGCACTGAAGCTGTCAAAGAACTAGACCTTGAGGTGGCTGACGGAGAATTCCTAGTTCTACTCGGCCCATCTGGTTGCGGTAAATCTACCACATTGAGGATGCTTGCCGGATTGGAGGATATCTCNGAAGGTGAAATCAAAATCGATGAAGCAAGAATCAACGATTTACCGCCTGGTGCTCGTGGATTAGGAATGGTTTTCCAATCATATGCGCTCTATCCTCACATGAACATCGGGGACAACCTATCCTTTGGTTTGAAGCGAATGAAAGGGGAAGAAAAGTTGTCTGCTGAAGAAATAAAATCTAGAGTTGATGAGATGGCTAGGATGCTTGGACTGAGTGATGAATTAGCAAAGAGGCCGAAGGAGTTGTCCGGAGGACAAAGGCAAAGAGTTGCTCTTGGCCGTGCACTTATCAAGCGTCCAAAGGTCCTGTTGATGGACGAACCACTTTCGAACTTGGATGCAGAATTACGTCACCAAATGCGTGGAGAGATCCGCCGTCTGCATGAGGAATTAGGTTGTACGACAATCTATGTCACTCACGACCAAATCGAGGCTATGACATTAGCAGATAGAATTGCAATTCTTGACAAAGGCAAATTGCAACAACACTGCCCGCCCATGGAAGCTTACAACAACCCAGCAAATGATTTCGTTAAGGGCTTCCTAGTCAAGCATCTAAATGATATCAAAGAAACCGCAGACACACTGTTCAAGAGTTGATCAAAATGCGCAGAGCAATTTTTCTAGTCACTATTCTTCTGGCAATGAGCATTCCTTATGTTCAGGCAGATAGCGAGGAGGGTGTTCTTTTCACTTGGTCAGGAAATGCAAACACTGTGGAACTAGTCGGTGAATGGGATTGGGATTCACCTACTACAATGACAGAAATGGATGGTTTGTGGTCTGCGAGTGTTGAATTGGGTGAAGGGTTGTATTGTTACAAGTTCATTGTCGACAACGAGTATATTTTCGATCCAGCAAATACCTACCGTGGATACTGCGATGGGATTGAAAATTCAGTCGTCAGAGTCGGAAATGTTGCTCCAATTTCTCATCAAATAATTGATGATACCTTGGTTGTTTCAAGTGTTGAAAATCCTAACTCTGATTATGCATTTACCCAGAATGGAGCAACTTGGGTGTTGGATTTGAACCAATTGCCAGATGGTAAGCATAGCATAACATTGTCAGCAGATGGCAAGGAATCTCTCGCTGTTTTCTGGACTGGTCCAGATGCTGACTTTGTGTGGGAAGACGCTCTAATTTACATGGTAATGACCGACCGTTTTGTCAATGGCAACACCAGCAATGATGGCTCGCCAAGCGGAGCGGAGCCTGAAGCTGATTGGATGGGTGGTGACCTTGAGGGAGTCACTCAGATGATTGAGTCTGGATACTTCACGGATTTAGGAGTGAACGCTTTGTGGATTTCGCCCTTCAATACAAACCCGACAGGCTCATACATTGCTGCTGATGGACAACACCAAGTCTCTGGATATCACGGATATTGGCCTGTTGAGCCTCGACAAGTCGACCCGAGATTTGGTGGTGAAGCGGCGCTAACTGAGATGGTTGAAGCAGCACATGATGCTGGTTTACGAGTGATGGCAGACTTTGTGGTAAACCACGTGCATGAAGACCACGTGTATGCTCAAGAACACCCTGAGTGGTTCAATCAAGGCTGCATATGTGGAAGCGATATGTGTGACTGGACAGAACGCAGATTGGATTGTTTGTTCATGGATTACATGCCTGACCTAGATTGGAAAAATCGAGATGCTAGTGAGCAGATTATTGCAGATGCTTTGTGGTGGGCTGAAACCTTTGATTTGGATGGTTTACGAGTAGATGCGGTAAAACACGTAGATGATTATGCAATGACAAATCTTGCAACGAGAATCAATGAAAGATTCGAGGCTACTGGAACCGATTTCTACCTCAAGGGTGAAACAGCAATGGGTTGGTCTGGACATTCCATAGAGGACAATGCTGAGCAGTATCAGACAATCAATCGCTACATAGGAGATAATGCGCTTGATGGTCAAGCAGATTTCGTTTTGTACCACGCAGTAGTCGACAATGTGTTCACAACGGGCAACATGAATTACCATCATCTAGACTTTTGGACAAACCGCAGCCAAGACCAATATGTGGATGGAGCAATAATGGTTCCTTATCTAGGCAGCCATGACTCATCTCGATACCTTTCAAGGATNCAAAATGATGGAACCCAGTGGAATCAATGGGAAGAGCAAGCTAGGCCTACTACGCCTTCAGCCGCATCATACCAAAGCGCAAAGCAAGGGATTGCTTGGCTCTTGACAACCCCTGGTGCTCCAATGCTCTACATGGGTGATGAGTTCGGACAGCATGGTGGAGCAGACCCAGATAATCGCAGAATGCTTGATTTCAATCTAAATGAAGGTCAGCAAGATTTGAAGGATTTCACATCAGAAATCGCCAATGTTCGCTTGGAAAACGAAGCCCTTCGCCGTGGTGTCTATTCTACTTTCCATGCTGAATCAGACCTACTGGCATACGAGATGACTAGTGATGAACAAAGCCTCCTAGTCGTCCTAAACCGTGGCGGTGCGAACCAACTTCAATCGCCTTATGACGAAGTTATCTTTGGCGATTCTACTCTTAGTGAAGGGACTCTTTCAGTCCTTGCAGATTCTGTAACAATCTTAGCAAAATCTGCTGATGAAACAGATTCAAACACAGGAAATTCAAGCCAAGTAAATGGGAACAATACCGATAACACAACTGGCAACAATTCGGGAAATAACGACACACAGGTCGACAACTCTACTACTGAAAATCAAACTCAAGAAGTTGAAATGAGAACCTGTAATGGTTGCTGTGGAGACACCTTTGAAGTCCCGATAGATGAACCGTGTCCAATGGTTTCTTGCGCTCCTTGCAATGAGGATTCAAACGATACTGCGTCATCATCAGTTAATTCGATAATTAGGAATTCATTGATTGCAATCGTGTTTGTTGCAGTTTTGGTATTCATTCAAATGAGTCGTAGAAGCGAAGATAATCACTGATCATTCTCGCCCCTGTGAACCTTGCAGAAGTAGCGATTGAAGCACGCATGATTTCACACCATTTCTCATCGCCTTCATTCCATGCAGGTAGGACTTCATTCTCAATCACATCGAGGACATTTTGCGCATCACGAACATCGTCACGCTCGTCATCAGCCTCTCCAATAGCCCAGCCGTTAACGCCGTGCTCACATCCTTCTGGCCACCAGCCATCTAGGATACTACAGTTAGGAACACCGTTCATTGCAGCTTTCATTCCAGAGGTTCCAGAGGCTTCCATAGGTCTGATTGGATTGTTCAGCCAGATGTCTACTCCGCCGGTCATCGCTAAGCCGGTAGCCATCGAATAATCTTCTAAGAATGCAACAGGAATATCTTGTTCCAAATCCTTTGCAGAGTCAAAAATCGACTTGATTAGCGCCTTTCCACCTTCATCACGAGGATGCGCCTTTCCTGAGAATACGAACTGAATCTTGCCCGCACCGATTTCTCGCAAGCGCTCTAAATCACTGAAGACCAAGTTGGCTCTCTTGTAAGTGGCGAACCTGCGAGCGAATCCAATGGTCAGGCGATTCTTGTCCAGTCTTACTCCAGTGCTTGTTTGCACTAGTTCTCTGAGAACCTTTCTCGCAATTCCTCTAGATTCAACCAGTTTTTCGGTTGGGATTTTCCCAGCGTGTGCTAATTTGGTTGGGTCTCCTCTCCAACCAGGTAGATGTTCATCGAATAGTTCAGCCATCATTGGGCTGGTCCATGTTAGGTGGTGAACACCATTGGTAATCGGTGCAATGTGGTGGTCTGCAAACATGGATGATGCTACCCAAGCATTGAGATTACTTACCGCATTAACAGGACCTGAAAGGGCTACTGCAAGGTGAGACATTGAGATTCTGCGGCCTTCCTCTGGGTCGCCTGCATCGATAACCAGTTGCTTTGCATCCGAGGGCAGTAGGTCGCCAAGAACTTCCTTGACAGCTTCCCACTCGAATCTGTCGTGACCTGCAGGGACGGGTGTGTGGGTTGTGAATAGAACACGCTTTGCTAATTGTTCACGAGTCCAACCTTTGCCCAACATTTCCAGTAATGCGAAAGTGCAGTGTCCTTCATTCAAATGCAGTCCATCTACATCATGGCCAAGTTTGTCAAGCAATCTGAGTCCACCAACACCGAGCAAGTATTCTTGACGGATTCTTACCCAATCATCTCCTCCATACAGAGTAAGACCGAGGTCAAGATGCTTCTCAGTATTCTTTGGATGGAATGTGTCTAGGAAGTAGACTGGAACTACATGACCAGAAACTCCAGTGATGTCTGCTCTCCAAACCTTTGCCCATAATTCGCCTCCATCCAAAGGAAGGGAGATGTCCATTCCAGTATCTTGCAGGTGCTGAGCAGGGTCTAGATCCCTGTATGTTTCAGTTTGAATTCCGTCTTCATCCAGGTGCTGTCGCCCGTACCCCTTGCGGTATAGCAGTGTTACTCCAATCAAGGGGATATTTGCATCTGCAGCGCTTTTGACGTGGTCGCCTGCTAATACTCCAAGTCCACCTGAATAGGTA
>PBXT01000018.1 GCA_002727695.1 Methanobacteriota archaeon
TGAACTTGCGACCTCTAGACAACTCAACTTTGAATCCTCCAAATGTGCCCTCCTTGGAATTGCCATGTGGAGTAACAATCAGCGGAACTGAACTTTCTCAAGCACTACGTGCATCTAGGCTAGCCGGTGACTTAGTCAACCTTTCACTAACAGACTCTACATTCACTGTTGATGTTAAGGGCCCAACTGATTCGATTAAACTAGATTTCACAGCTGATGATTTGATGGCAATTGATTGCAAAGAGCCAGCACGGTCCCAGTATTCTCTAACCTACTTGACCCCACTAGCGAAGATCTTCCAGAAAATCGACAATGTCAATTTGCGATTCGGTGAAAACTTCCCACTGAAGTTAACTTTCGACTTTGCAGATGGTGCAGGTCACGTCGAGTACTTCTTGGCTCCAAGAGTCGAAGGCGACTACTGAGATTAGTTAGTAACAAAGTAGAGGCAGTGATTGTCCTCTAGTCCGTGGAGATCGATTTGTTCTTCGATGTTTAGTCCAGCGTCCTCGAGTTGTGTTCGGACCTGTTTGAAGACCTCTCTTTCACCGCCTTCGCTGAACCTTTCTGAGGCGGCCTTTAGTGATAGTAACCCCTTTCCACCTGGTTTTAGGAACCGCTTAACTGCCTTGATGAAAATATCAGCCTGACCAGCCTGTGAAACATCTTGCAACAACCAATCCACTTTTTTGGATACCATTATTCCCCAAGCCGCATGCTTTCGAGCATCACCTAGTACGGGAACTAGCCCGGGCCTGAGAGTAGAGAGATGAACCAAATCTCTCAAACATCGGGGAGATAGGTCGACTGCAATTATTCTGCCACCCTTCTCGTTATTCGCACCACATACGTGGTCATGAAGGTGTGAAATCGAGGTACCATGTCCTGCGCCGAGGTATAGACAGGTATCTCCTTCATCGGGCAGCAGTTCGTATTGGGTATTCCTAGCACGAGAAAGTCCTGCTCCTAATTTTGAGCGAGTAGGGTCCCATCTGCGATATTCTTCCCCTCTGAATTTGCGTAGTGATTCGCCATACTGGGAACGCTTTGGCACAGCGTTAAGGGTCCAAATTGAGCGACCATCAATCATGACTGCCCAAGAAAGACGGCGCTTCTTTGCCATGTGCTCACCCTTGTCGTGGCTTAGAATTCTCGCTGCGAATTACTTCGACTCTGGCAGCCACTGCATCTACTGCTTCCTGGCTCCAAACTTCGCCACCGTATGCATCACATCTTGCTGCAATAGTTGCTTTAGCGGCAACAGTTCTCGCTATTTTTCCTCTTACCCATCTTGGTGAACGTGAGATCCATGGGTGCATGAAAATGTGACCGTGCTTAGGGGATGGCGCACCTGTTTTCAGATGATTGAAGAAAGCCTTCTCGGCTCCTAAGATTTGCATTGTACCTGCTGGCAATCTTGCTAGGCGTGCTCTACCATGTGCTTCTACACACAATCGTGCTGCTAGAATCGGACCCAATAATGCAGATAGCGAAGGTAGGTGGGAAGTTGCTAGTTCCCTTACTACATTCTCCATCCTGTCTAAGCGTCCTTTGATTTCTCTAACACTTACTGCCCAATCTTTTAGACTATCCCATTCAGTATCAGTAGGGCCTTCAGGAGGCATTCCAATTTCTAGAGTTGCTGCTAATCCATCGAGATTATCTGATTCAGTCACCTTCTTTGCCAGCGCGCTTCTGTCTCGCTCAAATCGGGCTTCAGGTAAGAAGAGACCGACCCACTCTACCAATCGTCCTTCGATTGTAACATATGCTGCACGCAATTCGTCGGATGCTTTCAGAATGTGCTCTAAGCGGCGGTCGGGGTCACCTGCTGCGGCATCAACTCCTCGCTTCGAGAGTAGGATAGCAGCTTTGTCGAGGCTGTCTAGTGCTTCTTGGCTTGGTAATGGCCAGGCAGCCTCTGGTAAGTCTTCATGTCCATGGATCAAAGGCTTGGCTTCTGGGAATCTTTCCAGCAACCTTTCTGCTTCAGGAGTTAATGCCTCATGTGCAATCATATCCATCCTTGAGCAAACCGCATTTGTGTCGTGCCAACCATCCCACTCTTCTGAATCGAGAATGTTGCAATTTGAGTCGGCAACTGCGGCAGCCCTCCAGTCATACCATAGCCACATATGGTAGTCCAGCAGAACCCCCTTGATGAAACAATTGATGGTTTATTAGAACAAATATTGATATAATGAGTGTGATAGTATCTTCCTATGTTCTGCCCAGAATGTGGTACGTTGTCNTTTCCTACACCTTCAGGAGACATCAATTGTACAAATTACAAGTGTGGATATCAAGGTCCTGCAAATGTGAAAGTCAAGGGTACAGACGGTAAAGAAGTAGACCTTTCAAAGATATCATCTTCCACTAAAGCGGAAACTCGTGTCTATGAGGTAATCAAGGATTCAGACGAGATGAANGGCGTACTAACCGTTGGAGACTACATGTGTCCTAAGTGCGATGGAGTAGAGGTATTCTCTTACCTAGAGCAAACACGTTCCTCTGATGAACCAGAGACTAGAATGCTAACTTGCAAGAATTGCGGTAACGGCTGGCGAGAGTATTGAGTGATGGCACATGCAAATCCGAGTATTCCTCGCATGTCTGCTGTTGCTTCTACCCGGTTGCTTCGCAGATGAAGAAGGACCGGACTTCAATGGTAAGGACTTAGGCAAAATGGATGTCTACAAGTTCACACTAAGCGACCAGAATCAATCCGATTTTTCCTTGGAAGATTTGGAAGGCCAAGTTGTGGTCCTAGCTTTCGTCTACACTCGCTGTGACGATGTTTGCTTACTGATTGCAAACAATTTGAAAGTAGTAAAGTCCGAATTGACTGAAGAAGAATTGGAAAAGGTCTCTTTCGTTTCAGTAACCATCGATTGGCGTCATGATTCTCCTGAAGTATTGGGCGATTGGGCTGAAGAGAAAGGTCTGGATTGGCCGCACTTGACCGATTGGAACTCGGATGAGATTCACAACACGTACGAAGAGTATGATGTCACACCTTATGATGACGAAACCTACCAAGACATACACCTACAGCCAGTCTACATCCTGGATACTAACCTAGACGGAAGAGTCGTTTGGTCTGAATATGATTGGCCAATCGATTTATTTGTCGAAGACCTCCGAACAGTCATTGATTTGGAGTGATGAGATGAGGATTCAAGCCATCTTCTTGACCTTGTTGCTAATGTTACCGGGTTGCTTGTTTGACGACGAGGAGGAAGTGATCAAGTTCAACGGTCGAGACTTGGAAGGTAGTTCTACTTACAGATTCACTTTAGAAGATGCAAATGGGCCACTTTGGAGCCTTGATGACCAAGAAGGCAAAGTCGTAATTCTCGTATTCATGTTTACTCGCTGTGACAATACTTGCCCAGTTACTAGTCAGAATATCAAGTCCGTACAAGAGACATTAACAGAAGATGAGCTTGAGAAAATCAGCATAGTTTCGGTAACCGTCGACTGGCGACATGACTCACCATCCGAGTTGAGGAACTGGACTTCCGACCGTGGATATGACTGGCCCCACCTTACTGGTGGGAAGGAATATCTCGACCCAGTGTACGAAAATTATGGAGTGTTCCCGGTTGAAGAAAGTGATGATTCTGATGAAGGATATACCGTTGCTCATCCCTCTCCAACCTACATTCTAGATACAGAGTTGAAAGGCCGAGTTGTATGGTCAGATTTCGATTTTCCAATTGATTTATTCGTCGAAGACGTCAGAACAGTGCTAAAACACTACTGATTATTTTTGACAAGATTTACACCAAAATGTCGAGCGTCCACCTTGGACTAATCTCTCAATGGTTCCACCACATTGGCACTCCTCACCTTCTTTGTCATAGACCTTGAATTGGTGAATGAAATAGCCAAGAGTCCCGTCGACTCCTGCGAAGTCTCTCAAGGATGAGCCACCTACTTGAATCGCCTCAGCTAGAATACTCTTGATTTCCTTAACCAATAATTCACATTCCTTTTTCTTGACTTTGTTAGCCATTCGTGTTGGTGAGATTTTGCTGCGGTTTAGTGCTTCACAAGCGTAGATATTCCCCACACCAACCACTACTTTCTGGTCGAGGATACAGATCTTGATTGCACTCTTTCTTTTCTGCAATTTTGCATACAGATCGTCCGCAGTCCAATCTTCGAGAGGTTCGGGTCCGAGATGGTCTAGCAATTTGTGAGATGTNCCACTGAAGATGTCTAGTACACCNAANCGCCTTGGGTCGTTGTAAACCGACATACTTCCATCATCAAACAGAATCACTACGTGGTCATGCTTGCCTTCACACTCACTTGCATCTAGAGTCCACTTGCCGCTCATTCCCAAATGCGAAAGGAGCACGTCGCCATTATCTAGGTCGATTAGGAGGTATTTTGCACGCCTTCGAATTCCGGTTACTGTGCGCCCAGTTAGCCGCTCAGNAAGTCCTTCAGGAAANGGGAACCGGAGATTTTCACGGCGCAAATCTACNCCATCAATGCGCTTGCCTANCCACGAGCCNGCCAGCCCAGTACGGACGGTTTCGACCTCNGGGAGTTCTGGCATGANNCANTCGAATGGCTTGACCTCAATAGTATTGATTGTCAAAGTCCAGATAGTCTGTANGCNGTCCAAATCGCNAATCCAATCATCAGTAGGCCAGTTATNTGNTTCAGAATCTTCTGATTATTCTGAATCTTNGTCAATATGGTTGAGTTGGATAGTAGCAGTGCTACGAGTACATACCAAATCGTATCGATGGTAGCTCCCATGATTGCAATGAACCATTTTGTATCACTAGACATCGACGGGTCCAGCACAGAAGAGAGAACTGCGAGCATGAAAACCGCAATTTTAGGATTGAGGAATGCGATGAAGAAACCCTCGACAAAGCCCTCTCTCTTACCTTGCGAGTGTTCAATTTCCTTGGCTTCTGCTCGCATCATTTCTATTCCTAAGTAAAGCAGGAATAGTCCACCAATGATTTGCATTAATGTGAACACGTCAGGATTGTTTTCCATTATGATAACAAGTCCAAATACCACAGAAACCGCATAGAATCCGAAACCGATTCCATGCCCTACTGCACAAGCTAGCCCTCTACCTCTGCCGCCGATCATAGTGTTGCGCAAAACAACCGCTAAGGATGGACCTGGGGAGGTTGCACCGAGAATGAACATCACGGCGGCAGCAGAAATTGCGGTTAAGTCCACACCTCTCGCAAGGTGCTTACAGACATGACCTTTCTGTTACATTAGGATAGGTAAGTCAACTTGTGAGCCCCTAATCTCTTGGCGGCTTCCATAGACGCTCTCATGAACTGAGCCTGAACATTCACATTGTCAAGAACTGTTACAGTAGCCTTGACCAGAGATTCAGCAGCAGTCGGACGTTTNGTGGTAGTTTCCTTCGCCATGGATAGCCATTGGTGTACTCCCTCTTTGTACCTTTGCATCACTGCGTCGCAGTGCCTCAAACGCGATAAATTACAGAATCCTGAGATTGGATTCCGGAAGCAGGAATTGCATCTTCCACAAGTGGTAATTTACGCTTTACAATNCGGAAAGAAACTGGTCCTTTCACCTTGCGAGACACNCCTGCCATCGCCAAGCGCCTTCTCGCCTTCTCGCGCGCCGCCACAACTTTNCGNGCGCGACGGCGAAGTTCTGCNAAACCNAAGAAATCTGCAACCGGNGCTTCNNTNGTTTCANTCTTCAACCACCAGTGTTCACTCTTGAGTGTTTTTTGCTTGACGGTTTTACCAGTAGTTAGATCGTAAGCTGCTATTCCAGGGCTATCTTGATTGTAGGCGCAGGTGTCCATCGCTATCCAAGAAGGCCTTCCATCATCGAGTATGATTTGAGAATGTGCAATCTGCCCANTGCGCTTGAACTTCCTAGTTGGAGTGTGTCCAAATAGGATACATCGCTTTTCGTCTATTGCTTCATCATGCCTGAAGAACGCTCTTCGAATCCAAAGCAGAGTCTTNTCATCTTGCTCATCGAGGTCAATTCTAGGGTGGTATCCAGCGTGTACCAATCTCCAGTCATCCAATACAATATGGCTAGGTAAATCAGCAAGCCAAGCACAATCTTCTGCAAANGTCAATTTGGCTCGGTGTAAGTCTCCCTTCGCAGCGACGATGTATGAGCCCCAGGTTGATGCTCCTCCTTTGGCCATCCATATTTCATTGAGTTCGATATTTGTGGCTTGTAGTGATTGAATCGCCATCTGTTCGTGGTTGCCTTTGATAGCATGGATTTGGGGATGCTCTCGAATGTATTCGATTACTCCCGCAGAATCGGGGCCACGGTCGATCATATCTCCGAGTAAAACCACTCTGTCATCTTCATGCAGATTCAGTCTGTGCATCAAAGCCCTTAGCGTTCCTAAGTGCCCATGTACATCTCCAACAACCCATATTCGGTTGCCTGCAAAAATACGCGCTTGCAGGTCGGCTTCAGCGCCTCGGTCGCGGACGGCCGGGGCACGACGGATGTCGTGTTTCAATCCCATGGATTTCCACCGGAGAGGATAGTTCTCTCCGGTTTCACGGCACCTATGACGGTATATTGTCTTCGGTTGATTTGNCNNGTCAAAACNTCGTTTTTGCGACCTTTTTCACATTTTNCCGANTNGTNTTGCAAACGGTGAGTCCATAAGCGAGCGNCAGCCGGCTTGGTTCATGTCCCGTGAACTAATCCGTGTCGAGGGTGTCGACCGTGCATTCGGTCCGGTCACCGTTCTCGAGGACATCAACATCATTGTGAATGAAGGCGATAGAATCGGTATTGTCGG
Source organism: Methanobacteriota archaeon (assembly GCA_002727695.1). Next base: position 6,803 of record PBXT01000018.1, read on the forward strand.
CCACAACGGTGCGGGGAAGACCACACTACTCAACACAATTTCAGAGCAAAAGCAAGACGTTGGTGAAATCGAATTCGCCAGTGGAATTAGGATTGCTTACCTAACTCAGATAAGAGATATTGACGATGATTCGACAATCGAGGAAGAGTTGTCTCGTAAAGGCCGCCAATTTCAGGAATTAGAAGAGGAAATTGCGGCGATAGAGGCTCAAATGGTTGACCCTGCGTTCTATGAAGGCGATTGGCAACCTGTTATGGATAGATACTCAGAATTGCAAACAATGCTCGGTGCATCTGGCGGAGGCAACGTAGCAAATATCGCCAAGGCGATTCTCGAGAGACTTGGCTTAGACCAGCATCCTATGGACATGAAGGTCAGTTCACTATCTGGTGGGGAGAGAGCAAAACTTGCGCTTGCTCGGCAATTGGTCGGACTTGCTGGTGTCGATGTAATCTTCCTTGACGAGCCGACAAA
>PBXT01000019.1 GCA_002727695.1 Methanobacteriota archaeon
AGCTTGTGGCTCACCTGTGAACTTGTCATTTCCGTCGTAGTCTTCAGGGTAGTGAAGAGCATAGGTTGCAACCATGTTCTGGACTTCGATCTCTACGTCCTTTAGGTCCCAAGTTGTGATTCCAGCAGAGCGTAGATCATTGATCATGCGCTCAATACCAGTGTGGATGTTATCCTCATCCTTTCCACCAGTGCACACAGCACGTCCGGAACGGAACATTAGGATAGCAAGTTTTGGGTCTGATACACGGTATACGACACCGGGGAATTGTTCTGGTTCGTACTCACAATTCAACTGAATTGCGATNTCTGGCANGTCTAGTTCTTCCGCTACTCTTGTGCTAGCAACGACATTCACTACTGTTAAACGGTCCTCATCGTTCATAAATGGGCCGATTATAAACCCCTATATAAAGCAGAGTACCTATTCAAAAGGGTCCCAAAGAGGAGATTTCTCGTCCTTATCCACCCTCATTCCAGCCGCCCCTAATTTGCTGATGAGGGTTCTACCACCTGCTAACTCAATAGCTTCACTCGTTAACTTGGGGTCCCTGGTCAATGCTATCATGCATCCTCCGCCACCAGCACCTGTCAACTTGACTCCTAGTGATGTTGGTGCTGCTGCAGTGATTAGAGATTCCAATTCAGGGCAAGAAACCCCGATGTTTCTCAAAAGAAGATGATTTTCGCTCATGGCTCTACCAACCGCATCCATGTCTCCTCTCATTAGCGCTGCAATACCTCTGCGAGAAACGATACCGATGGTTTCTATCTCTCGCATTTTCTCAGGTTGTTTCTCAAGAAGTGCTGCTACCTTTGCCACTTGTTCAGATGTAGGCGCATGTACTCCTGTGTTTCCAATCACTAGCCACACATCGTCAATTTCCCCTAAATCAACAGAGTGAACTTCCCAAGAGACATCATTCAATTTTCTAGAATAGAGCCAGTTCAGGTCGTCCTCGACTTTGTCGGAAAGTACGATACAACCCCCATGCGCACATGTGCTGGAATCCATCGGTGATGCTCTTCCACCTTGTGCAAATGCTTCTACAGCATGAGTTAGAATTGCACACTCATCTTCATCAACAGATTTTGTACCGTACAATACATCATTTCCTTTAGTAACTTCCCATGGTCCATCATAGACCTTGTTCGGTCTCGCTGCAGTCCATCCTTCTGCCCAATCATCGTCCTTGATTTGGCGACCTCTCGCACATCTCAATGCAGCGCTAGCTGCTACTGACAGAGCAGCGGAAGAGCCCAGTCCACTAGCGGGAGGAATGTCTCCCATGATCTTGACCGATAACGGCGGGCCATTTTCCCACAGCCGCTGTCTAAGAGCTTCAACATGTGGGTGTCTTTGTGGGTGGAATGACATACCATCAATCCGCCAGTCATCGTTTAGTGCTAAACTGACACTCATTCGTTGGTCGATTGCCACTGCTACCGCAGGCTGGCCATAAACCACAGCGTGTTCCCCGAAGAGAATGCACTTTCCGGGCGCGCTGGCCTGCACCATGTAGTGCGGTTGTGGATGAGGTACTTTGCCGTTGGGTTGAAGGAGTGAATCCACCTCGTATGCCCGATGCAACACCCACTTGATGTCACCTATGCGGGTATTTCCGGTTGGTACATACTACTGGTTCTAGGCGTTGTGTCCATCGGTTTCTTCGCTTTTCAAGTGCAGAAAGCCACTAGATTAGTGATGCTAGGTGCCAAGGATAACCGCTTCGACTCTTGGGGAGCACGTCTCAAAGAAACCGCTAGCGTTTGGCTTGGTCAGAGGAAAGTGCTTGAAGATCCAGTTGCAGGAGTAATGCATGTTCTGATGTTCTGGGGATTCCTGATGCTGTCAACCGATATGTTTGACCTTGCGAGCGGAAATAGGTTCAGCGAGCATCTACTACCTGAGGCAATCAACCCATTGTGGAACGGTATGGTCGAGTTGGGATATACCAGCGCACTGATAGGATGTTTCCTTGCGTTAAACCGCAGAGTTCTATTCACTCCTGAGAAATTGAAGGGTAAAAGTCAGTTAGAAGGGAATGTCATTCTATTGCTAATTATGACCATCTGTACTACTGCATTCGTTATCGAGGCAGGAGAAGGCCCAGACCCAACTTACGAAATGATTGGCGCCTGGGTTGCTGAAACCTTCACCATTACCCAGTCGATTGTCAACTGGGCTTATTGGGCTCACATGCTGGCAATTTGCACATTCATGTTTTTGATTCCACTGTCAAAGCACATGCACCTTGTTATGGCGCTACCGAATGTATTCTTCTTCGATACACAGCCAATGGCAAAGATGCGCCCGCTACAAGTCGATGAGAATGGTACGGCGGTTTCACTTGACGATTTAGACTTGGAAACATTTGGCGCTGCTCAGTACACACAACTTACCTGGAGGAGTTTGATTGATGGATGGGCATGTACTTCCTGTGCCCGATGTCAAGATGTCTGTCCTGCATATGCGTCAGGTAAGGCATTGAACCCGATGCAAATCATTCACGATGTGCGTGCTTACGCTAACGAACATTCTGAACTTCTGTTCAAGGGAGAAGCGCCTGAGGAGGACATGATTACTAGGTTCGGCGAAGCCGCAATCTGGGCTTGTACCACGTGCAATGCATGTGTCGATGTCTGTCCGGTTAACATCGAGCATGTTCCAAAATTAACTGATGCTCGCCGCCACTTGATGATGGAGAGAATGGAATTCGATGAATCGGTAGAGGACACAGTAATGCCTCTAATGATGACCATTGAGAACCTTGAGAGTGATTCCAACCCATACGGTATTCCAATGCACGAGAGAGGCGATTGGGCTGCAGACTTGGATGTCAANGTTGCTGAACCAGCTGAATACATCTACTTCGCAGGATGCGCTGCTTCTTTCGATGAGCGNAATAAGAAGGTTGCAAGAGATACAATCTCAATCATGAAGGAGGCAGGATTGGATGTTGGTATCTTAGGTATGCAAGAAGGATGCAGTGGAGACGCTGCTCGCCGTGCTGGAAACGAATACCTGTTCCAAATGCTTGCTGAAACCAACCTAGCGACGTTTGAAGAGATAGGAGTCAAGAAGATAGTTTCTTCCTGTCCTCACTGTTTCCACACCTTAGGAACAGAGTACAAGGACTTCGGGGGCCAAGATATCGAAGTCATGCACCATTCGCAACTGATTAACCACTTGCAACAAGAAGGCAAACTTCCAGAGCCAAAGCATGATGGAAAAATCACATACCACGACCCATGTTACCTTGGAAGAATTGGTGGCGAAATGGAAGCTCCACGTGCTGCAATCGGTGGCGTAGATGTTGAAACCGAGAACCATGGTAGAGGATCATTCTGCTGTGGCGCTGGTGGAGCACAGATGTGGATGGAAGAACACGTCGATGAAGGATATGACCGTGTCAACATCATTCGCTCCAAGGAACTAGCTGCTACCGGTGCAGACACAGTTGCCGTTGGTTGCCCGTTCTGTTCTACTATGGTTACAGATGGCCTATCCTCAATTGGTTCAGAGATGGAAGTCAAAGATATCGCTGAAATTGTTTGGGAACAAATCAAGGCAAATGATGCTAAGATTGAGGCAGCAAAAGCCGAAGCTTGAATATCTCTGATTAGAAATCGGGATTGACTAACGACTTCGTGACATCGAGGTCTTGTTGTCCATCTCCAAAGGCTTCTCTTTCAGACTGTGTCATATCGCCGCATTCTAGAGAATAATTGAGAACAGATTCTACTGCTTCAGGATGAAATTGAACAGTCTTGATTGGTCTTGTAGGGTGCTTACATACTGCGATTTCACAATGTTCGGCTGAGCCCACAACTTCCATTTCCCCCGAGTCAACAACATGGTCTTGATGAGTGAATAATTGCTTTGTTTTGGTTCCGTTAGCGTATGTGACTTCAGCGATGAAGGATGACCCCTCATCTGCCCTAATCACTTCTCCTCCAAGTGCTTTGCAGATGATTTGGTGTCCAAAGCAAATGCCGTACAGAGGAACTTTGCATTCTCTGATCAATTTAGCAACGTCATCCATCCAAGGCTCCCACATGGATACATTTCTTCTGCTACCTGTGATTACAATCGCATCAGCCTTTTCAGGCACATCAATTCTTTTTCCAAACCCGTATTCTCTCTGTTCATCGGTATGTGGCGCCCATAGTAGAACTTCATACTCGGGGAAGTGTCGTACGATTTCCTCTACGCCTTTTTTGCCGAATGCTTCTCTTTCGGCAAGCAAATCCACAACTAGTAATATTGGCATAAATATCAGTCCTGGCCTTGGATATCTATCTCAAATGATTTCAGAGTCAGAATAAATGACAATACTAGGAGGTATTCCATCGGAGCTGCCCAATTGACCCATGGTTGGATTAGATCCATGTCGTTGGTTTCTAAGAAACTTGGATGTTGATTTATCGCTGATGTCATTGCATACATCATAATTGTAAATGCGATAAAACCCAATGATATGGAAGCATATCTGAACCGCTTCCCATCCTCATCTCCATTGTTCATAGCGAGATGAGTTGTTGCACACCAAGTCAGTCCAAAATAGAAGACATTCATTGAGGTTGTAATGTGCATGTCGAGGTGATCGTACATATCCATGAATGCCATTATNCTNAGATTAATTCCAGCAAACACGCCACTTAGCATAGATACCTCCATCCAGTACCAGCGAGTATGTGATTTGTTTTTGACGAATAATTTCCAAGAAATCAAAATAATTAGGATCCCTGTAACAAACAGGCCACCCGTAAAAACAACTCTTTGTAGACCAGGATAATCAGCCTCTGAAATAAAGAACGGCAGCGCCCTGTAATCTCCTGATAGTATATGCAGTATAGTCGATGCACTTATTGTGATTGAAGGCAACACCCATCCAATTCTAGCGATCATTCTGTCATCTATCATCGATAAGCCTCCACGGTGTCATGGATACAATCATCATAGGACTTCCAAGTTAGACCTAATTCATCCTCTGCCTTTTTGCTGGAATATTTCGAATCACCCTTCGAGAAAGATTTGGCTCCAGAGCGAGTTAGTAGTCTCTTGCCCGTGAATAAGCCCATGAACCAATCCTGAAGAACTACAACGGGCAATAGCCAAAGTGGAATCCCAAATCTAGGGAATTTCATTTTCGGGTACAGTTTCTTAGCACGCTTCAATAGATCGTGGATATTTCCATCTTGGTGTGGCGCCAGAACATATCTTCCATTCGCCTCATCTATTTCATATGCCATTTGGTGGGCTGTGGCCACGTCATCTACATGTACGAATGCTAGAGGAATCTTTGGAACAACGGGATATTTTCCTTTCATAGCATCTCCAATGATGTCAGTAGAAGGGGTTGGGCGAGAGAAAGAACCACCGAGAACTCCGCTTGGGTTGATAACTCGCAAATCGATGTCTAACTCCTCAGCAAGTTCCCAAGCACGCTTTTCAGATTCAGTCTTNGCCTGCGTATAAGGCAATGAGAAGTTGTCATTCCAATTTGATTCATCCTTCACTACTCCTTTGGGACTTGACCCAATTGCGGCAACTGAAGACGTGTAAACAANTCGCTTGATTCCTTCTTTTGCAGCTGCTCTCAGGACGTTCTCAGTACCTCGATTGGCAGTGTCAAGAATCAGTTGCCCATCACCGCTGGTGGCGTAAATAGTTGCAAGATGGAACAGTCCAACTGCACCTTTGAGAACACTATCCCAACACTGTTCTTCTAGGACATCAGCCACAACAAATTCCATGTCAAGGTCAGGTGCTTTGTCCAAGGAGCGTACAGTGCCTCTTACGGTGTAACCCTCTTTGAGTAGTTGTCTGCACAAATTGTTACCAATGTGCCCATTCGCGCCAGTTACGACAACCAGACCATCCATGGAATACCCCCTTGAATTAATCTGAATAATACCATTGTTTGAATATATGTGTGCCAACCCGCCGGATGATGCCTCTGCGTGTACATGACACTAGACGCCGGGAAAAGGTGGATTTCACTACCATCAATCCTGGTATAGTCAACATGTATGTTTGTGGCGTTACAGTCTATGACTTGTGTCACTTAGGTCACGCGAGNTGTTACCTTGCATTCGATTTGATTCACAGATGGCTAGAGAAATCGGGTTACGATGTCAANTATGTCCAGAATTTCACCGACATCGATGACAAAATCATCAATCGTGCCAATGAGACTGGTCAAGACTGGCGCGAACTAGTGGACAATAATATTGCAACATACTACCGTGACATGGATGCATTGAACATTCTTCGTGCAGATTCCTATCCTCGATGTACTGAGTATGTCGATGACATGATTAGGATCACTCAAGATTTAATCGACAAAGGAAACGCTTACGCCTCTGATGATGGAGTATATTTCAGCGTAGAAAGTGCCCCTGAGAAATATGGACAGTTGACNGGTCAAAATATCGATGCAGTTCGCAGTGGAGCTGGCGGTAGAGTTGGCGGCACAGGCTCTGGAAAGAAAGACCACAAGGACTTCGCCTTGTGGAAAGCAGCAAAGCCCGGAGAACCGACTTGGGACTCTCCATGGGGTCCAGGACGCCCTGGCTGGCACATCGAATGTACTGCGATGAGTATGGACGCCTTTGGACAGCAATTCGATATTCACGGTGGTGGCCACGACCTTCTATTCCCTCACCATGAAGCAGAAATCTTCCAGGGTGAATGTCACACAGGATGCTCTCCTATGGTGCACCATTGGTTACACAACGGTTTCGTGAATATCGATGGAGAAAAGATGAGTAAGTCATTAGGTAACTTCTGGACCATCAAAGATATNTTAGAAAAAGTGGATCCTCTTGTTTTGAGATTCTCTCTAATCAATGCCCATTATCGCTCACCAATCGACATGAATGAACAATTGCTCAAGGATGCAGAAAAGAATCACAGCCGCTTGGTTGGCGTCTACAAAGCTGCATTGGAATTGGTTGGCGTTAACTGCCCTCCTTTGCCTGAAGGCGATATCACCTCACAGATACCTCTGGTCAAGAGTTTAGGTCTTCTAGAAAAGATGGCACAAGGTTTTGCTATTGCCATGGATGATGATTTCAATTCAAGGCAAGCTTGTGCTAAGGTCCTGGGGGCGATTCGAGAAATGAGTAAGATGCTCAGCGAATTGGAAGGTGATGACTTGGGTGCATACGCTCTACACTGTGTCGATTGGCTAGAGGATACAGCAGGTTCTGTTTTGGGTGTTTTACCTACGAGAGAGCAAACTCTTGCTGAACCAGAAGATGACCCAAGAAGGGCAGAAATCGCTGACCAAGTCGAGTCTTTAATTGCAAAGCGAAGTGAAGCAAGAGCAGCAAAGGATTGGCCTGCAGCAGACGCAATAAGAGACGAATTAGCATCTCTAGGCGTAGTCGTTACCGATACTGCAGAAGGACCAATTTGGGATTTAGTCTAATCCTTAGGCGGCTCAAGTGGCGGCAGTTCAGGAATGAACGTATCAGTACTTTCCTCATGTCCGGTTTCCTTACCGATTTCATTATCTTTGAATACAAAGATTGCAGTGATTGCTGCTATGAAAATCAGCACCATCACGATGGTTAGAACAAATACTGGGTCGGATTCCTCGGATTGTGCTTTGTCATCGGTGTCTTCATCACAAATTCCGACACATGTGTCATCTCCAGTTGCGTTATTGTCCTGATTGTCGCCAGGGTTTGTGACTTCATACTCGCAAGTACCATCGTCTTGATCAGCTTGTGAATTGTAGTTTAGNGCGCCTGAATCAGTACATCCTTTCACAGGGTCTGGTTCATCAACAGGCGGCTCGTTAACATAATCAGAATCTTCCTTGAATGGGCGCTCACCATTTGCGTCATATTCTACATCGTAGTAATCGTATAATTTGGACATATCAATGTGGTAGTTTGCATGAGCCGAGCGGTTGACTACATCGAAGAACCTGTCATCTCCAATGGTGTAAATTGGGTCTAGGCCAACAGTGGACAAACGGTTCACATTATCTCTGTAATCTCCATCAAATTGGGTGCCAAGCCAATCCTCAATCTCCGAATCTGTCATGCCATCTACATCATCCCAGTTAGCCTTGATGTCCTCGAAATCATTCCTCATTGCCATTGACAATCCGGATTCAATCTCTTCCCATGTTTGCATACCTTCAACAATGGATGTTGAGGTTACATCGATTGCNTTTGAGAAACCTGAACCATTGATGTATTCCCAGTCGTCGTCCTTCATTGCGGTCATTAGGTCAATGTCTCCGAATACAGGTTTTCCGTGAACGATTGTTAATCTTACATCAGGGTCAATCGCTTCGATCATATTGCGGTAAGGGTTCTCATGGAATGTATCAAGAACGACAATATCAGCGTACATTCCTGCTTCTAATTGTCCAACAAATCCGTCCCAGTTGCTTATTTCAGCAGCGTTGCTCGTTACCATTTGCACTAATTCATAATCAGAGAAATGCCCATCTAGGATTTCCCTGTTCCACATATCTGCAACTTTCAATTCATGCAGGTTGTTCTTGGTTCCACTCGGACCCCAATCAGGTGCGATTGAGATTGTAATTCCTGCATTATCTGCTGCGACAACATCGGTTGTGTCTCCATACAGAACTAGGTTTGAGAATGGCGACCAAACTAAACCAGCACCAGTTGTCCCCATCTTGTTGAATTGACTTTGGTCCATAGCTGTACCGTGAATTACAACGGTCTCATCCATAATCAGTCCTTTATCCCAAAGCGCATCGAACTCAGCTCTACTGCTCGAGTCCACGCCCTCGGAAAGATGCACGAACCAAGCGTTGAGTGAGCCAGATTGGTTTTGTGAAATGAGATGGTTTCCTGTGTAATCGTCATCAGCAGCGCCACATACTGCGCAGGTGCTGATTCCGTCTTGACCGAAATTGTACAGTTCAATATTTCTTGATAACATGCTATCCCATGCATCGGTTCCACTTCCAGGCGAGCCTTGCACAGCAGTCACGCCACCTGCAACTGCTTGTACTTCTGCATACTTCATTTGTTCAGAAGACATATCCCATCTGCTTCTTTGTTGAACGTTGTTCTTCATCCAAGTGATGCTTGGGCCATAATCCCAATTATTGCCCCACTGGTAGCGATTTGTGTAACCACCCTCTTCTGATTTTTGTGAATCTGAAAGGTGAACTTCGAAGTCCCACAATGGAATGTGGTTGTAGTGCATGTGATTGTGTAAATCTATTAGCCCTGGATAGATTGTAGCTTCAGTATCGTAAACCGTGATGTTATCGGTGTTAATTGGTGGAATCTCTCCGTCCGCCCAAACTGCAACAATTTGACTACCCTCAATCATGATATTCCCGTTATCGATGACGCCCTGTCCAGTCATCGTAACGATTCTGCCTTTGAGAATGTATGAATCTACAGTATTGTCGGATTCAGTAAAACATGTTCCTTGGCGCTGTGAAGGATTTGGGTCCTGCTTCCAAAGGCTGCCATTATCTGCGATGGTGTATACCTTGTCCCACCAAGAATCCTCTCCAGGATATGTCATTGAGTCGATAAGGTTGCCATCGGCATTCAACAAAGTTGCTGTATCGCCATCCCAATAATCGAGTTCAATATCTGTATTTGCTCGATAGAAAGTGATGCTTTCTCCTGCGCCGATTGTAGTATTCCAACCAATACGGCATGGAGGACTTCCACCGGAGGTTATGTCATCAAGAATCCAATCTGAAATATCGACTGATTGATTACCGGTATTTGTTATCATGATATATTGGTCTGAAAATGAGCCTATGTCGCCATCTCCGTTCCAATCAGTTCCGTTGTATTGAGCGGAAGATGCGGAGACTAGAATCTCTTCAATGATGATTCCGCCATCTTCTGTAACCTCACTTGATGTAGNAATTGGAAACAAAGCAATGACGAGGATAAGTGCAATCATGGCTCTGCGCATATTTTGTCGAGTGAGTAACAGCACATGAAGTAACCTGCTGCAAGATTTTTACAAAATACAAGTCGACGATAGCCTCAAATCCAACCCATCATGCCGGTGAATTATGCAAAGGGCGCTATTGATGCTGGTAGTATTACTTCCAGCAATGTTCTCCGGTTGTTTCGGAGAAGATGGCGCAGCAAATGTTCCAGATGAAGAGGAGGCTGCATACCTTCAACCATGGGAAAGAGCAGATGAGATATACGATGATAGCGATGTTTTCAGCAGAGTAACTGTAAACGGTTCCTTCGGAATCGATACAGTCCGCAGCGTCTACGTTGATGTTCCAACAATCACAGCCGCTGACGGTGGTGCAGGCTTAACNGGAGACGCTGTAGTTCACCTCGGACTATGGTTACCAGTTATCGAAGGATGTGATTGGGAAGCAGGAAACCTCTCTGAGGAATGCCGTGTTCCAGTTATTGCTGAAATCGGCCCATATTACAACGACGGAGATGTAGATGCTCTAACTCCTGCTGAGAGACTAGGGCGTTTCTTGATTGAGAATTATGTGCCACACGGCTACGGTGTGGCTCAAGTCAGTGTCTTTGGCACTGGTGAATCAAACCACTGCATGGATTTGATGGGAACCGATGAGCAGAGAGGAATTGATGCCGCCGTATCCTGGCTAGGCAGTCAAGGCTGGTCCAACGGCAAGGTTGGCATAATCGGGAAGTCGTATGATGGAAGTACTCCGTNGCAAGCTGCAACCTTTGGCAATCCCTACCTTGCTACAATTGTTCCAATGTCTGGTTTAGTTGGTGTCCACGAACTAATGTGGCGCAACGGTAGTATGGAGGCACGNGGNATGATTATGCACAANGGNGTCTACGGTTCCTTNGGTNTCGATGGAGATTTTGATGATCTCGACAATGCTTGTGAAGGNTACATGGAAGGATANGTNAANGGTCCTGCGGCATANCTNTCTGGNGGAATGGTCGANTTTGCNGGTAACACNTANTGGACTGAAAGGTCGTTCATGGGTCGAGTNTTAGAGAATTACAACGGTTCTGTCTANATNATNCAAGGAATGCAAGANTGGAACGTNGANCCTCACATGGCATTCCCAATNCACCAACAGGTTGCAGANGCNGGAATCGAAATCAAGACTCTTGCAGGGCAATGGGCTCACGATTATCCTGACAGAGTTTCTGGACACAGCTCGCAAGGAGTAGGTAGAGGTGCAGAAGCATACCCATACACTCTGCGCTGGGATTGGGCTGATGAGATGCTATACTGGTTTGACTGGTACCTGAAGGGTGAAGGTGCTGCACCAATCCTTGGAGTAGAGATGCAAGACAACCGTGGAGGTTGGAGATTTGAGTCCACTTGGCCTTCAGAGGATACACAGTATTTCGAATTAGAAGTTGATACACTGGGTCCTACTGGCGCATTGATGGGTGCAACACAAGCACCAATCACTTTCTCATATGGTCCGTTTGAAAATGATACATACATCGCAGGAATGCCGACAATCCATGTTTCTACCACTCCACACACTACCAATAATGGCCACATCTTCATTGAGATGACTGATGATGCTGGCATACATTTGGGACATGCTGTAATGGATTTGAGATTCCATGCAGGCGGTAGAGATGGTGTTGCAACAATACCTGCGTTTAGCACTGTTGTGGCAGAGATGGAGTTCATGCCGCTAGATGTATTCTTGGCGGCTGGAGAATCAATTCATTTCACGGTAACTCAAACTGGAGAGGATTATGTTCCTAGCCCAGCTGCATCAGGAGATTATTCAATCAACTGGGCAGCAAGCACATTGACACTGCCGCTAGTAGAACGTTCATGCGATGATTTGTTCCAAGTACCGATGATTGAGTACGGCGAATCTGCAGGAAGAGTTTGTTAATCAAAATCTTCCCAAGATTGAGGTGAANACATCTCGAGCATCTCCATTTGAACGCTCGACTAATCTCCTGACGATTAGTTCAGGAGTGGAGCGAGCCAGGTGGTTTCTTCTCGGAGTCCTGTCAACAATCAGTTCCAGATTTTCATCTAGACCTCTTGCTTCAATACCATCTGTTCGCAATTCTTTACCAGCAGCCTCGATAATCGCTGGAGCAAGGTGGGTTACCAATAACATGCATGTGCCTGAATGAGATTCCGCGGCCTCTAGCATCCCAGCAATGATTCTAGCACCGGCTCCTGGCTCTGTGATCGCTTCTAATTCATCAGCTAGAATCAATTTTGAATTGGTGTTGGAAACTACNTCAGCCAATTGTAGCAATGTTTGTTCAAGCGCACCAGCAGACTGTGTTCCACCTGCTTTAGCNAGTACATGTAGCGATTCAATGTGGCCAACTTTGGCTGCTTTTGCTGGAACTGGAAGTCCCATGTGTGCTAAGATTGTACAGTGTGCTAACAATTCTAGCATAGTGGTTTTACCACCGCTGTTTGCTCCTGTTAGCAAAGCAATAGACTGCTGGTCTCCGGTGTCAGCACAGTTTCCTAATCCGTAGTCGACTGGGTCTGCAACTCCATCGATTAGTAGATGTCTTCCCGATTTTATTGCGATTCCATGCTCACACATTTCCGGCATTACGGCTTCGACACTTCTAGCCCATCGACCGATAGTGAGCCACTGGTCTAACTCCACAAGTCTTCGAAGTGCTTTTTCACACTTAGACTTCAATGGAGCAAGCCTTCTTGCTAAGGAAATTAGACGGTCGGATTGGGTCGTTTTCCACAACTCTTCCAACTGGGAATCAATTCCATCCAGAGTTGTTCTGTCNACTTTAGTAGGCCACTCGCTNTTGAAAATAGTACGGGGACACTTTACCCCTACATTGGACAATAGCGAGGCGATTTCATCGGTTGCGGATTCTATTGCTTGCTCTATGGCGTCACTCGTTTGTTGGGCCAATTTTCGCTGTAGTGAAGCAGCATCAGCTAGTGCCTCCAACATGTCAGAACCAGATAAATCTAGTTTCACATTCTGCATTGCTTGGTCCACTTCATCGTGGATTCTCTTTTCTAATTCCTTTGCAGTAGGCCATAATTTGTCGCGAACATCGGCAATTGCTTCAGCATCTGCCTCATTTGCCATCTCATCAAGTAATTCGCGTAATTGCGTCATTCGAATTTCATTGAAGTGCTTGAAAAACCCGTTCCCTTGAGGCAGTGTAGTAAGCAATTCTAGGGATTCTCTGTTATGCTCGAACCATCCAACACATTTCTCTGGCAGAATCATGTCTACTGAAGCAGATTCAGGAACAACTAGCCATCCATCTGGTGTTTGTGCAGGTCCGTCTGCACCAACCCAGGTTACAGATTTGAAAACCTTGTAATCCTTCCAAGTTTCTTGGTCAGATGGGGTTAAGACTCTACAGAATCTCTTCAATTCATCAATAGGATTCTTTGAAACTACAACTCGCTCATAGTTGCTCTCGACTTCACTAGGAATACGTAGTCCTTCGATGACGAAGTCGCATTCCATGGCTTGTGAGATGATTTCTCTTCTTGAGTTGATATCTCGAACTGGCATTAGATTACGAAGCCTTGAGCGAGTGGATGCATTAACTGCATGAGTTGCAATACTTGTGACGAGTTCTTTGTGAAGTCTGATGGATTCAGGGGTCGCTAAGAAATCCTCTATCCCGTTCAATGATCTTGCTAAGCTATCCGCACGCTTGAGTGAAACTCCTTCCACTTCTGCAATAATCTCAGTTTGCCCATCTGCAAGTAGTTGCAAGACCTTGTCTTCAGTACCAAAATGGTCTGTTAATTTCCGTGCTAATCCTGCCCCAACCCCCGGCAAAGCCTTCAGAACCATGTAGAAAAATCACTGTCAAGGGCTTTTGAAGATAATGGACAGTGAAACGTTCACTTTCACTTTAGATTCACTGTGATTTATTCAGTAAACTGGCATCTCAACTTCTACAGCAAAGAGAGGGTCTGGGTCACTTGAATCGTGATACGCAACTACAACTCCGCCGTCGTTGAGAATTGCTAGTGATGCGAAATCAAAGCGGATGTCGTTCCCTGCTCCACTTGTGGAATCAAGGTCGCCAAGTCCAATGTAAGTCAGTGTATCTGGTTCCATCGATTGTGAATAATCTCTGACGTGGTATAGCACATCAACATCCGGTCCCTCAGAGGACTGGTATCTGACATTCAGCACGAATAGGTCTAGGGCACCATTAGCTTGGAACTCCCACTCTTCAATAGCAGCCCAATTTTCATCAGAATAGTTCTGAGTAGCCCAAGTAGTTCCTCCATCATAGGATAGATGATGTGTGAATGTATTTCCTGCAAGGCTTACACAGTGCAAAGCCCCCGTAGAATCTAGTTGACAGTATTCGCTAGGGAACTGAACATCGTGCTTGTTCCAGTTCAATGATGTGTCCAAAAATGCAGAACTTCCATCGCTGAAGTATTGCGGGAAGTATAGTCCACCACTTGGAACAGGGAATGCTCTCATCTCCTTGTGAGGCTTGTTAACATCGAAGTATTCTCCAATGTTTGAGAAGTTTAGGTCGACATCTTCAGCNCCAGGGTTGGAGTTGCGTCCTGCGAATTGGAAGTTATAGTAGTTCAATCCATCAACGCTGATTTGTCCTCCTGCGTTTTGAGTCTGGTGCCAGAAGTTAGAAACTACCAAGCTAGCCCAATCGCCGCTACCTATGTTTGAAGAGATTGGACCTATTACCTCAACTTGCCATGAGCGGTCATAGAAAGGCTCAGTGAGTCTGTTATAACACCAAGTCCATTCGTCTTCTGAAGCGTCGTAAAGAATTGCATAGAACTTGTCAAGTTTCAAGTCGCCTCCTACATATGGGAACCATGACATTGAGATGATGTCTCCATTGGTTGCTTGGACTATGCTTCCTTCTCCTAGTCCCTCTTGTCCAGGATTAGTTGGAACTGGTGTACGACATGTCTCATCAGTGAATACGCCCGGGACATAAGTGTCCCACTCGTGACCACGGTCATGAGACCAAACAGGATATTCTCCTCCAATNTTCAAAATTGTACCATCAATTGTTGTTGCAAGGTAATGTTCGCAACAATTTCCACCGTAGTCTTTGTTGAATACAGCCCAAGAGGTTGATGTGCTTTCGTTTAGATTCAAATCTATTGTAGTAAATTCCCACGGGGAGATTGGCATAATTGGGTCAATAATTTCGTAATCCAACCAAATTGGATTTTCTTCCGCTGACTCCTCAATCACTGTTTCTCCGCCACCGAAACATCCGGCAAGCATGGTGCTCAGCGCAAGNACAATTGCAAGTGATACTCTCTTCATCTCAAGACCTCGAAACGTTATACCAAATAGTAGCTCCATCTACTTCGAAGGATTCTCCTTGACCTTCTCCGATATTGAAATCCGCACCGCTTGCACGAGTTTCGCTGATAATCCAAGCACTGTCTTCTGCAAATAATTCGGGTGCATTCTTCATCCAAACTTGTAGAGAAATAGTGTCTTCGATTGCAAGGTCCAAGTCCTTTCTAGCAGCTTGGATTCTACGAGTAATGTCTCTTGCAAGACCCTTCGACAATAGTTCAGGAGTATCGCTCATATCTAGAACTAAGGAGACAGATGAATCTGCAATTTGTACAGTTTGTGCAGCGAACCCTTCTCGCTCTACGCGTCGTAATTCGATGTCATCCTTTCCAATATCATATCCAGCAATCACAAGATTACCTGCTTCGATACTAGCTAGCATTGCTTCGCTATCACCATCAGCAATTCCCTGAAGTACAGCCGGCAAATCTTGGCGGCACTTTGCACCCAGTGACCTGCGGTTAGGAACGACTTCGATCTTTTGGAATCGGTCTAAGTCTTTCTCCAATGAAATGANTTCAACATTCAATTCTTCTGCNAGGATTTCATGGAATGCTGACAAATCAGGGCCGCTAACAATCCAGCCTTCAGCACACGGAAGTCTCTGTCTCCTATCTGCNTCTACTCTGATTCTGCGGCCTGTTTCAGCAAGTTCCCTTACCAATGCCATGGTCTCGATGATTTCAGAATCGACCTCTCCAGCCTCTGGCCAATCAGCCATGTGCACGGATTCTCCTTCCAGGTTCCTGTGAATTGCATCTGACATGAACGGTGAAACTGGGGCCATAAGCCGTGAAACTGTCACCAAAACGGTGTGNAGAGTGTGCTGACATGCTAGCTTGTCATCGCTGTCAGCTTCATCCCAAAGTCGTCTGCGTGAGCGGCGAACGTACCAGTTCGATACATCGTTGACGACGAATTCTTCGATATCTCTGCAGGCTTTGTGGAAGTCCCACTCTTCGAATTGNTTNGTGGTTCCAGCNACTACNTCAGCAAGCCTAGATAGAACCCAATCATCCAGAGGTGTNTTCTTGCCCTTAGGGGAAGAAGCAGGGTCGAAGCCGTCCAATGCAGCGTAATCAGAGTGGAATCTGTGAACGTTCCACAGAGTTAGGAACATCTTTCCATAGGTTTCACGAACTCCGTTAGGATCGAATTTCAATGGATTCCAAGGCGCTCCTGCAGTAACCATGTACCAACGAGTAGCGTCAGCCCCTTCCCGGTTGAAGTGGTCCCATGGGTCGACAATGTTGCCTTTTGATTTCGACATTTTCTTCCCTTCTGCATCCAAAATCAATCCTAAGGATAGACATCGCTTGTAACAAATCGAATCGAAAACAGTGGTGCTGACCGCCAGTAAGGTGTAGAACCAACCTCTTGTTTGGTCTACTCCNTCACAGATGTAGTCAATTGGGAAGTTGTTCTCAAACTTCCCTTCTTCTCCGAATGGATGATGCCATTGTGCGAANGAAGCACAACCTGAATCGAACCAGCAATCCATTACGAATGGTTCTCTCTTCATATCGCCACTACATTCTGGACAAANCAAAACCGTGTCATCGACATATGGGCGATGCAAATCTTCTGCTACNGGGCTTCCTTCTTTGGCCATACTAGCCATTTCTTCAGTAGAACCAACACAATGTTGCGTGCCACATTCGCCACAGATCCATACCGGAAGNGGAGTACCCCAGTATCTNTCTCTGCTGATTGCCCAATCCTTGACATTGCGCAGCCATTCACCGAATCGACCTTCTCCAACCCAATCGGGCGCCCATTCAACTTGAGAGTTGAACTCTAGGAGCTTGTCTTTGACAGCGGTCATTTTCACGAACCATGAGTCCATTGCATAGTATAGCAACGGGTGTCCNGTTCTCCAACAGTGTGGGTAATCGTGGAGATACATCTTCTCTCTGTACAAGAGATTTCCATCATGTAGTAGACCGATTATGGTTTCATCACAATCTTTGACATAGCGGCCGTCAAGTTCTGAGTGTGTTCCTTCCAAGAATGAACCATCAATGTCAACGGTGTGTTGCGCAGGTAGACCAACTTCCATTCCTAGATTGTAGTCATCCTCACCATACATTACAGCGGTGTGAACTACGCCGGTACCGTCGGTAGTGGTAACCCAGTCTGCACCGATTACAGTCCATGCAGATTCTGAGCCATTTCTGTCAACAGCTCCAGGGAATAGAGGCTCGTATGAGCGACCGATTAAATCGCTTCCAGGGAAGGTTTCGATCTCTTCGCAGTGATGGCGAATGACCTCTTTGAATAGGTCCTTTGCTAGAATCAATTCTTCACCGATTTCGGCTCCGCCATGCCCTTCCCACTTCTCTGGTGTAGCGGTAACTCTTACCCTAACNTATTCTACATCCGGGCCTACTGCTAATCCAACATTTCCTGGCAGTGTCCATGGGGTTGTGGTCCATGCGAGAATTGAGGCATCGGTATCTTNCAATTTGAANTTGACATAGACGGATGGCTCTTCGACTTCTTTGTATCCAAGAGCGACTTCGTGACTGGAATAAGATGTACCTGTTTGCGGGCAGTATGGCAGAACTTTGTAACCACGGTACAGTAAGCCTTTGTCGAACATTTGCTTGAGCGCCCACCAACAAGATTCGATGAATTCGTTGTGTAAGGTGACGTATGGTTCGTCTAAGTCACACCAATATGCCATTCTTTCAGTCATCTCTCTCCATGCAGCCTCATAGGTCCAAACNGATTCACGACATTCTTTGTTGAACTCTTCCATTCCGAATGCTTCAATCGCTTCATTGCTCATCAANTCTAGACGCTTTTGGACTTCGATTTCAACNGGNAGTCCGTGAGTATCCCAGCCACCNTTTCTCTCAACGAANTTTCCTTGCATTGTTTTCCATCNNCANACNANGTCCTTGTAGGTCCTNGCAACAACGTGGTGNATNCCCGGTTTACCGTTCGCAGTAGGCGGTCCTTCTAGGAAAATGAAAGGCTCTCCNTTAGCCCTATTTTCGACTGTAGCCTCNAACAATTTCTCATCTTGCCAAGTGGAAAGTAGNTCGGTTTCNAATGCAACCGAATCTAATTCGCTGGTCGTCCGAGGAGTGGCCATGTTCATCCCGAGATGCCAACATGTCTTGAAACAGTCGTTTCCAAAACCATCGGGTTTTCCCCGGAAAATTCCACTTCGTAGAAGTGGTTAGCAGGGGTTGCTTTGAATTACATTGACTCCATCCAGTGTATGCATGGCAACCCCAAATAGAGGAGTTCTGGCGTTCGCGCTAAGTCTCTTATTCCTATTTTCAGGCCCGCTATCGCACTTTTCTCTGCCCAATAACCTCGAAATTGAGCTAGATGATGTTGACACATTTTCAAGCCAAGGGGCAGAATATACTGAAGTTGTTATTTCAGGTCCTAATTCTGCAGGAGTGGGTCCAAATCTCGCATTAGATGCGACTCACGCTCTGCAGACTGTTTCGTTCTCAGTATCACCGGGTGACGATATTCGTGCGTCCGGCTTCAATTGGTCTGACTGGGGCCAGGCTGGATTTTCTAAGCAGGGACTAACTTTGGATGATGATGGAGCATTGATCCTTGGGTTCCAAGGAATAAATTGGGATTTCGACAAGAACGCAAACGGATGGACCTCATCGAGTTCAAGTTACGGCCAAAGAAACACTGCGACAACATGTGGAATGAGTGGAGGTAGCGGTGCGTCTTGGTGGACAAGAGGGGGCTCAGTTTCCGTCACAAGCCCGCAAGTGAATCTCGCAGGCCATTCCGGACTATCTTTGCAAGCGTGGGTAAAGCAAGGTAACTACCAATGTGGTGAAGAACCGGATTCGAATGAGAATTTTTACCTTGAATACAAGAACTCAAACAATGGATGGACTCAGGTTCAATACCTATCTGGTGCGACATCTGGCGGTTCTGTTACCAACGTAAATTACAATCTTCCCTCTGACGCATATCATTCCAGTTTCCAAATTAGAGCACGTCAAAACGCAGGTTCGGGAACATGTTGTGATTATTGGTTCTTCGATGACATCATTATTCCAGGAACCAGTGGAGCGAACCTGACAACACGCTCATTTGGTTGGTCCGCAGGGTCACAAGAAAAAATCGATGAGGGTCGATATTCTCCAGTCTTTATCGATGCGGTTATTCCAGAAGAGGCGCATCTAAATTGGACAGTCATCGATGCAGATACAGGTATCCCGATACCCGGATTCACCAATCGTACAGGTCAATGGATTGACCTGGCAGCAGTAGATTGGCAGAAGCATAAATCGCTTCGACTGAATCTTGAGTTTGCCTCAAATCAGCGGGGTGATTCACCTAGGCTATTCGGAATATCTGGCGGAGGGAAATATCACGACGGGTTCTATTCNNACCCTGAAGCNATGGGTTGGGAATTAGANAATTCAAGTTGGAGNNATNCNACATTCACNATTTCTGGNAACTCNAATTCNNNTGTANAATCNCCNGANNTAGATATCAANATGCCATTCTCTTCATACAAGTTCCAATCNACACAATTGGGNGATGTCATCGCNTTTGTTTCNATNGANCGTGGNAACTGGACACAGGTCAATTCATCTTCNCAAAGAATTGACCTCGACAAGCCATCTTCCGTGATTCAAGTTAGGTATCAGGGCTTAGGAAATGGTTGGTCTCTGGATGACATTCGATTGCAATTGTATCCAAGCAGTGCAATCATTTCTCCACGTATGGATATAGACCAAGACGGTAGAAATGAATGGTCAGCATCCAGCGAAGGTGTAGGCACTTGGGGCAATCAGGACGTCTTCATTGACAGCAACTCGAGCGCCGTATTCTCAGTTGGTTTCAACCCAACTTCATGGCAAAGTGTNTTAGTTCCAAGAAATGCAAAATCATTCGAAGTATCTGCAGACCATGTTGATTCAGTAGGATTGGGAGTTCAAACAATTGCATTGTGGGTGGGCAATACGATTGTTGCTCAGACTGGTGGAGTAGGACATGTTGATAGTCTNCGATTGACACTTAATGAATCAGAACTCGATTTACTGAATTATGAAACTGGTACTACTCCTCCGGTGAAAATAGTTGCAGGAACCGAGTTTGTCCACGCAAGAATAGAACTGATTTCCGATGCGGGGAGCCATCGACTTGGTGGCCTAAGTATCGCTTATGATGCTGAAGATACAGTTTCTGCAACTGCAATCGATGAACTAGTTCTTGCGATGAACCGGGCACGTCTTGTGCCGAATAAAGCGGCTAATTTACCTCTGACATTCTATGCAGATTCTGCTTGTTCACTCAAGGTATCACTGCTGTCTTCTACCTCATCGGGAGACATAACGATGGGNGCCCTGACTTGGAATAATCATTCACACACTCTCACACCTTCTCAACATTGGCGTGAGTTTAACACCAGAGCTCAGACACACGATTCCTCACCACATCGATTGATAGTGAACATGTATTCAGATGATAAGTCCGCAATGTGGTTTTTGCCAATACTAGGTGGCAGTATGATTGCAACCGGTGACCATGATATGTTCATCTTTTCAGATGCTGCTATCGCACATAGTGAATCCGGAGGCATTCATGACTTGATGACGGGATTCAGGACTGCACAATCATTCGATGACCAAAGCAATTTACGGTTTGAATCGAGAATACAACTGGCTAACGGCGTAGTGTCTATGCCTGCCGTTCATTATTGGAATAATGGGGCAATAGATAATGATATGATTCTCGAATCGATGAATGTTTACACAGACAGAGGCATGATTTCTCCTAGTTTGAACTACTTGATGGCAGAAGATAATCTGACAATCAAAGTTGATGTTGGATTCGAAAATAGTGATGCGGATGAGAAACCATTCCCGGGAGAATATGAACTTACACTGACCCGGAATGGAGAACTTCTGGCTAACACTACAGGATACNAAGGTGCTGAATGGGTTGTTGATACAAGAACGCCATTCACTAGTGGAAACATAACCTACGAAGTCAGTGTTACTCCTCTAGCAGGAGGAGGAGTTGGAGATACAATCGTTCTCAACAGAACCTTCGAAATCGATCCGCTTGCACCTGTTGTAACTCACTCAAACATACGGCATTTCGACCACTTGCAATCCTCTGCAAGTCAGCAATTACTGATCAATATCTCAGACCAACCTGTCCTACCAGAAGATGTAACTCTGATGCTTTGGACTGAATGGGCAAATGATTACGACGGCGATGGCTGGCCTAGCGAAGGTGAATTCATGGCAAGAACTATGTCTACTCCTACCGATTTAGACCAAAATTACGGCCTATATCAGGCAATTATTGATGATACAGCAGCCTTCCCAGGAGAGAAGGTTGCTGGTTATGTAATCGGAGTTGACCCATCAGGACACGCCCTTCTAGGAGGAGGATCAGAGTCTGCAGATAATCATCTATTCATGTATCAAATCATGAATGATGGAACACCTGTAATCGATTCAGATGGATTTGAATGGGTTGACGACAGACGAGCTTGGCTGCATCCAGGGCAAACATATGGGCTAAATGTTTCATTCAGCGAATTGAATGGAATCTCAGACATTGATGTAATCGAAATATCCCTTGCAGATAACATTCCTAGTGATAAATTGACACTTAAGTGGAATTCAGATACAAGGCAATGTCACAGTGANACTGCTCACATTATTGTTGCATCGTGTAAGGTAAACGACNTTGATGGAATCGCTCCAAGCCCATATGACAAAGATTTGGTTCTATATCTCGAAATAGTACCTCAATGGACTATGCCTGATTTGGGAGAAACAAGGAGGGAGCCTGCAGTAATTATTCATGATAGAGCAGGAAACCAAGATATTGCGACATTCCCGCAGAATAGGTGGCGATTCTCTGCTGAAATGATGGTTACAGACGATCTCTCACTATGGGTTGAAAGTGGCTCATTGAATGACGATGGTGCACGTGTTGCCCCTGGTTCAACACTCGAATTATCTGGTAGCGTAGTATTCGCACAAAGTATGGAAAAGCCACAATTCGATTGCGATATTGAAGTTCGCTTGAACGGTGTTAAGTCTCCTACAGTGGCGATTGATGGATTGTTCACAGCATCCCTCAACGCACCGATTTCCTCCGGGCAGCACGCTATGACTTGGAGTGTTGATTGCATGCCTGAGCAGGGTATTGACATGACCAGTCCTACCGAGGCAGTAATGTGGATTTTAGTAGACGCAGTAGGCCCACAAGTTGTNGAGTTCTCCTCTCCAAGGGAGTCATCAACTCTTGAGATAGGAGAGCACTTTGTTAGAGTAATCATTTCAGAAAATTATGGAATTGATGCTGATTCTGTTGAGTTGTTTTGGTGGGTCACAAGCAAAGGCCAGAACGATGCAATTGTATCTGGCTCCACACCATTAACATTGGAAGGAAGCGAGACTACAGGTTTGCGTCTATCGTTCANAGGTATGATTGACTTCTCAGGAATGGATACGGAATTTTTGCAGGAGCAAGCTGTATTGAAAATGAGATTCGAAGGCAGAGATGTCGCAGGAAATCAGTTTGAGAGAGACGGCAACAGCGAAGCATTCCCTGCTGGCGTTTGGAATTTAATTCACTACACTCCTGATTTCTCACTAGAACAGAGCGGCATTGAATTGTCGAAATCGAACTTAGAAGTCGATGAACCGACAATTGTCCAAGTTCACGTACGCAATGACGGTATGCTCGGAGGCGATGCTGAAGTGCTTGTAGAAGTTGTAGACTTGTCTGGAGCACGCACGCAATTGAGTAAGTCGTCAATATTCGTGGAGGCAGAGTCAGTCTCAACATTAGTAGTGGACTGGCGCCCAGATGCTCCAGGAATGCAAAGAATAGAAGTTACACTAAGTGAGACAACTGATAAATCAGAGTTTATCGACGTCAAACCAACTAAGGAAAGAGGATTCCTTGAGGACGCAATCGGCGCAACAAATCCATGGATACTAGGCACGACGATGACAATGATCTGTATTGGATTATTGTTCGTATTGTCTTGGATGCGCGTCGCTACTGCAAGGCAAGGAGAATCCGAATTAGAATGGGAATTGGACGAAGAGTTCGACGAAGATTGAGTCTATTGTGTCAAAGAGGGATAATATGACTTCAAAAATCGCCTTATTGCAAGCAAATCCCGTCGTAGGGGATATTGCTGGTAATGCAATGATGATTCGTGGTCTAGCCTCAACTGCAGCTGAAGAAGGAGCTAGTTTCGCAGTAACTACAGAGTTGGCGATAAGCGGTTATCCACCGCGTGATCTGTTGATTCAATCTGATTTCGTAACCGAGTGCCATCATGTTGCAAGTTCGCTAGAAACAGAGATTCCGGTATTGGTTGGAACTCCAGTTCCTCCGGTTAACGACCGTTCATTGCCAGGAAATGGAGTAGTTAGAGCGGGTGATTCAGTAAGAGAAGTCACCCGCAAACAATTGCTACCAACTTACGATGTATTCGATGAAGCAAGATACTTCGAGGCGGATGAAAGGCCAGGTATTGCCAGAACTATTGCGGGTCTTGACATTGGAGTTACAATTTGTGAGGATGCTTGGCAGCATTGTGGAGCAACACCGAATGATTACGATAGCGACCCTATCGCTCAAATTGTTGAATGGGGCCGCCAAGGTGTTGTTTTAGATGCAACAGTGAACCTTTCCGCATCACCATATCACGCAAATAAATCTGGAATTAGAATTGCAGTTGCACGCAGCGCAGCATCATCTCTCAACCACCCCTTCTTACTAGCAAATCAGGTAGGGGGTAACGACGATTTGTTGTTCGATGGTCGCTCAATCATTGCTTGGCCAGACGGCACAGCAGTTGTTGCACCCGCATGGACTCGTGGTATTTTGCTAACGGACTTGTCGGACCCTAAGGGATGCACATGGATTGGTGATGGCGAAGTTACTATTCTCAAGCCAGGTGAAGAGTTGAAAGAAGACGAAAACGATTTGCTCGATGCAATCGTGATCGGCTTAGCAGATTATTGCAGAAAAAGTGGAATTTCGAAAATAGTGCTAGGTTTGTCAGGAGGAATCGATTCTGCTCTAGCAGCATGTGTGGCAACTGCAGCAGTAGGTGCTCAAAATGTCACAGGAATTTCTATGCCTTCCAAGCATTCAAGTCAGCACAGCATCGATGATGCAAAGGCAACTGCAGAGGCACTAGGTCTCAACTTCATCATTCAACCAATTACAGATTTACATGCAGCTTCCGATTTGGCTCTCGAAGATATACTAGAAGGCGGGCACCCGGTTGCTGGTGAAAATTTGCAAGCAAGACTTCGTGGATTAATTGTTATGGCACACGCCAATGCTCACGGTGCAATGGCTATTGCTACAGGAAATAAATCCGAACTGGGTCAAGGATATTGTACACTATACGGAGATATGGCAGGAGGTTATGCTCCATTGGGCGACTTATACAAGATGGAAGTCTATGCTTTAGCTAAGCAATTCAACAAGAGGATGGGAATTGAAGCGGTGACCGAATCAACCCTGACTAAACCTCCTAGTGCGGAATTGGCACCCGACCAGAAGGACGAAGATAGCTTGCCGCCTTATCCTATTCTTGATGAGATTCTACGTCTGCACATTGAAGATGGCTTTGATGCGACTGAAATTGCAGCCGAGGGTTATGACAGTAAAACCGTGAATGAAGTTCTGTTCCGACTTGCTAAGAACGAACACAAGCGTTGGCAAATGCCGCCAGCACCTCGAGTTTCCAAGCGAGCGTTCGGACAGGGCTGGCGTCAACCTCTAGCTGCTCGTCACGATTGGCGTCAATGAATGATTATCCATTCCTCGCTAATCTCTCCATGAGCCCATGCGTATAGTTCGAGTCCAAGACTCGAATCATCAGCGATGAAGAATACGAAATCATTGCCGACCCATAACTGCCCATGAACTCCCGATTCGAGATTGCCTGAATCGTGATCCCATAGCATCTCCACTCCGGTATCAGTAATCCTAGCTAATTGACCTCCCTGTGTTGGGTCCTCAATCAGTAGAATGATTTCATCTCCAATCAAAGCAAACTTTCCAGGGCTCGAAGATTCCATCCCCACTACATGGTCTGAATGCAACCAAGCATTCTCTCCATCGCTTACACATAATTCGTAACCGTTAGAGGGGATTCCACATTCGAACCAAAGCAATTCATCATTAACAATCCAGTCAGAATCCTGGGGAATCGATTGGATTGAGGTATTCAGTTCGGTAATTTGTAGTGAATTGATATCGAGTGAAACGAGTCCATTCGAGTCGAAAACGATGCTTTCTCCTATGTTTGTAGGGCTTATGATTTGGCCGGGGTTTCCAGTTAATTGAGTAGTTATTCGCTCCACAGCAGAAGAATTAGCTCTGTGTAATTGCTTACCAAATGAATCAGTCTCCGCGACGAACCAGTAGTAATCAGAATGGTACGTCACATCGGAGTGAATCTCTCCCGGCCAAGTGTCTCCCAGTAATGAAAAACCGTTCGCTGTATTGTAAATCAAGTTTTGATTGGCGTTTGAAAGATTAGAAAATGTTCCACCAATCATGGTATCGGATTCAGCAAAAATGGTCATTCCACCTTGATGATTGAGAATCAATTCACCCTGAACCATTATCATTTCATCACCTTCTTGGATTTGTGAAGAAAGGTTGGTTTCCCTCCATAATGTGTCCCCATCACTTGACCACATTTGCCTGCCTGAGCCATCGTCTGCATCGAACCAGATACGGTTTTCATGAACCTCGAAACCAAGTGTTGCCCCTGGCAAAAAGTCGATATTTGCAGAGACCTGTTCGATGATTCCATTCTCGAATTTGTATAGTAAGCAGTTGCCGTCACGAGCAGCAGCGAATAGGAATAAATCGCCATTAGTTGCACCTCCATTACATGCGGTCGAGAATGAATTGCCCGAATTGGGATTAATGTCAGTTACTCGTCCACTCAACAATTCCTCAAAGCAGATTTTGATACTCGAATCGACCACTCCTGAAGTCGAATTGTTTCCCATCTCGATAATGGCTGCATGCGGACATGGCCCATGTTGTCCAACGAATGAATCAATGAATGCAGATGTACCAATAACTCCGTTGCTTCCATTCGATCCATCAGTTCCATTGTAACCCCAATATCCTCTATTGCCCATTGGACCGGGAGGTCCTTGAGCGCCGTGACATACATTTCGAATGTCGCTAACTTCAGTATCATCAAGGACTCCATTGCCGTTGTTGTCGATGCCGATTTGGATACTAAATCCTCCATTTTCACACCCATTAGTGCCATACAGGTCGCCGATTCTTGACAGCGAAGTCTCGCCATCATCACCGGACTTTAATTCGTCTAAATCACTTGAGTTATGCAATGCAATACTGCTCAAAACCAGCGATATGATAACCGAAGATATTGCTAAAAATTTCATTATTTTTTCTCTACGCTTGCGTTTTTCACCCTTCATAGGCGTGACACAGACTTCCTTGGATTAGAGCCTATTCCCTACAAAGTGTTCATGTGAGTGTTTCTCCAGCGTCTATTCATGGAGTTACCCGAAAGGCTCGCATCGATGCTTTCGGGCGCAGAAGGTCTCACCAGACAGAAAGCCGCTAGATTGGTGATAGATTTAGCCAGAACTGCTGGTGCACAAGGTTTCATCGAGGTAGACCATAGTCACGTTTCAGGTGTTTCAGTAATCACTGGAGGCCACGGATTACGAAGATTTCTTGCCGATTTGGCAGGAGAGGGTTCAGTGGCTATTCCCACCACTTTGAACTCAGCGGGTTGTGACAAGAGGAAGATGGAAGAGATGGATATTGATTATCCAGATTTCCTAGAACAACAATTCGAAATCATCACCGCTTACGAGAAATTAGGGCTCGAGTCAACCCTCTCTTGTACCCCATATGATAGAGGGATTGAAGGAGAGTCTGGGATTGCTTCTTGGGCTGAGTCCAATGCTGTAGCGTTCTCAAATTCATGGACAGATTTAGTCACTAATCGCGAATCAGGATTGTCAGCACTGGCTACCGCTTTGACAGGATATGCTCCTAAATGGGGTCTGCACTTGGAAGAAAATCGAGTTCCAAACATCGTTGTTGATGTTGAATGCGAGTTGTCATCACTGGCAGATTGGTCGATCCTTGGAGATTGGATTGGAAAACAAGTGAGGCCAGGGTGGAATGTTCCATTCGGACCTATGCCGTTGATTCGAGGACTTCCTTCCTACATCAGTTTCGCATCGAAGAAAGCATTGACTGCCGCAGCTGCGAATTATGGTTGTGCAATGCTATGGGCGGAAGGTCACACTGAATGCCCTGCTTTGACAGGTGCTGAACAATCACTCTTGTTCACAGAGCATGATTTGTCCACACGATACGATGAGCTTGCGCCAAAAGGACAAGTTGACCTTATTGTAATCGGTTGCCCCCAAGCCAGCCTCGAAGAGATTAGAATCACGGCCGCTGCAGTACGATCTTACAGTGAAATGGGGCAATTAATTCCCGACGAGAGATTGTGGGTTTTCACCTCGAGGCACAATTACGAACTCGCAGAGGCAGACGGTTCCATTGGTATTCTCGAAGAAGCAGGAGCAGTAATTTTGCAAGATACTTGTCCTGAAGTTACTCCCTATAATCGCAACCACTACAATCATTTGATGACAAACTCACTGAAAGCAGAGCACTATCTTACTAGTGGGCTGAACAAGATGCCAACCTCTGTCGGAACGATTCAGGATTGCGTGGCGCACGCCTTCAATCCAAGTTTGAGCGAGGGTGAGGTCACTCAATTGCAGCCTAAGGCTCAGCCTCAGCATGCTTCTGCAAAGACTCACCAATCTGGAGAATGTTCACTTACTGGTGGCGGTCTTAATTCTCAAGGCGATTGGGAAGTTGAAGGAATAGCGATGGTTACAGATGTGCCAATCACATACCTTGGATATGTCAACAGAGACAGTGGTGTGATTGAGGAAGTTGGGCACCCTCTTGACGGTCAGGCTATTGAAGATAAGATTCTGATTTATCCAAAGGGTTCAGGCTCTACGGTTGCACCTTACGTACTGATGGGGCTAATCTACACCGGCAAGGGTCCGAGAGCTATTGTAAATCGGGATGTATGTTCCTTGACCTTGCCTGCGTGCAGCCTTCTTGACATGCCTTATTCTCATGGATTTGATGAGGACCCTTGTCAGGCTGTCAACCATGGTGACAAAATCAGAGTCAGTAAAGTTGGTGACAAGGTTACACTCCAGGTGCTGGAGCGCGTAGGTGAGTAAATGCGAATTCTCGTAACAGGGGGAGCAGGTTTCCTCGGTTCGCATTTAGTGGATGCATTGGTGAAGCGTGGCGATGAGGTAGTTGTCTTGGACGATTTATCGAGGGGAGAAAAATCCCAAATCAATCATGGGGCAAGATTCGTTCAAGGTGATGTACGCTTATTTTCAGATTGGGAGAAAGCGTGTGATGGATTTAATCCAGAGGTTATTCATCACTTGGCCGCAATTAACGGTACACGCAGATTCCACAAAGAGGCAGATCTGGTAGTAGATGTCAATGTCAACGGCACAAGGATGTCATTGAAGGCAGCAAAGGAGCATAAATCAACACTCATTTTTTACTCATCTCCTGAGGCATTCGGTGAGCAGGAAAACATGCCACTGCGGAACGACTCAACAAGCATATTCACCCCTGCACATTTGCACCAGCGCCACTCCTATGGTGCTTCAAAACACATTGGTGAGTTATTGTGTCAATTCGAATCTAGGAAAGGATTGGATGTTAGAATAGTGCGCCCATGCAATGTATACGGTCCTAGGCTTCGTGGAGATGACAACGGACAAGTTGTTTCCATGATGATGGAATCCAATCCGATAGTGGTCCATGGGGATGGACAGCAAACAAGAAGTCTGACATGGATTCATGATGTTATTGAGGGTCTGCTGAGGGTAAATGATGGAATCAATCTATCTGGAAAGGCCTTCAATCTCGGTACTAATGATGAGATTAGCATGCTGGACCTGGCAACAAAAATCGCAAACCTCAGGGGCGTTGAAATCATTCACGGTGAATCAAATCATGGAGATAGCAAGAGAAGATTGCCGGACTTGTCGATGAACAAAGAAATCGACTGGGCTGCAAAGACAGGCCTTGATGACGGTTTGTCTCAACTTCTGTGATGAGTAGCAGTATGGGACCAGTCGATTGGGCTAGGAGTCAACATATCCATTCCATGCTGGCACAGCAAGGATAGCCCTTCTTCAGGAGGTAGGTATGATGGGACAATCATACTTTCAACTCTCAATGTGAGTAACCTAGCAACAGCACCTTCCGGTAGAGGATTATCTTCAACCAATCTGCACTTCATTACCACTACTGCTAGTGGGTGAATCGGTCCATCGCTTTCAAGCAGTTCCCATTCACTACCTTCTATGGGCTTACTCGCAAGGTCGACTTCTTCTGCAGCTTTTCTAGTAGGAGCAAGGAACTGCAATTCGCATTCCTTGGTTTCTATGAGGTTGAGGTAGGTGTCTCTCTGTCTGCCTTCTCTATTTTGTGATAGCGACATCACGATGAGCGGTGGAGTATTCGACACAACTGAAATGCTAGTCATCGGGGCAATATTTTCTCTTTCTTGATTTCTAGTAGATACCATGGCAAGTGGTCTCGGTGATGCAGTAGCAGTTAGCCACTTCGCACGTGTGATGTGGTCGAGTTCATCCATTTCAATCTCCATTTCTGCCTTGGAGAATTTTCGCTCAAACCAGTGGTCTAAATCGCCTTTTTCAATTTCTTCGAGTGCGTATTGAGTGTAGTTGCGATATGCTTTCCATTCATCGATTATATTGGAATCATCGCCCCTTTCTTCCTTTCTTTTCATTGAGGCATCTGCATATTCAATGCATCTTCTTAGGAAATCGCATACCGATTTTTTACTCATTTGATTCCCTCCTTGATTCGTACTGCTCTAAGGTCATTAGAAATTTTGCAGGGTTTCCTGCCCACACTTCTTCTCTTGGCACATCCTTTGTTACGACAGAACCTGCTGCGATTACACAGCCTGTGTTTAGCCTAACTCCTGCAACGACTGTAGTGTTAGCTCCTATTACCACTTTGTCTTCAACCACAACAGGTGACCAATTGCCTCCCGAAGGCGGATATCGATCATTAGTCAGTGTAGCATTTGGCCCAATGAATACTTCATCACCAATTACACACTCATCCGCAATGTAGACCGAGCCTTGGATTTTGCATCTTTCGCCTATGGTAACGTTCCTGCCGATGTGAGATAGTGCGCCTATGTTTGTGCCTGGGCCGATTGAATCGCTTGCAATCATGCAAGGTTGCCAAGCAGTTGCCTCATTTGGCAATCCGACCTTTTGGCCGTTAAGATCACTCATCTATTCCCAACTCTCGCATGAGCATAGATACATGGCCCTTTGCTTTCACATTGTAGCGAGCGAAAATCAGATTCCCGTCTTCGCCAACTACGAATGTTGACCTTGCACAACCCATGTATTCCTTACCGTAATTCTTCTTCATTCTCCATGTGCCGAATGCTTCGTGAAGAGCTCCATCTTCATCCATCAGCAACGGGAAATTTAATTCCTGCTTGTCGATGAAATTCTCGTGGCTCTTAACTGAATCTTTGGATACGCCAAAGACCTTGTATCCAAGCGAGGCCAATCTGGCCATGTCATCTCTGAAGTCACATGCTTGAACAGTGCATCCTGGTGTAGAATCTCTTGGATAGAAGTACAGGATGACCTTGTTTCCAGATGAAATCAAATCTGTTAGATTATGCCTTTCTCCCTTTGAATCAAGCGCGTCAAATAGTGGTGATTTGTCTCCGATTTCGAGTGTTATTGCTTCTGCCATGGCTCTCCCAGAAAGTGATAGCAAATCAAGGCTTTCATTGGCTGTTTTACCAATATTTGGCGACTCTGTAGCCTTTTTATGCAGCATGAATAATATTGCATTCATAACGCATCAAATTNGGTACTGCGAGCGATTGTCTTATAATCCGCCCGGTTCTAACANACAGCCATGGCAGCCGGACGTATGTCAAGGAGATGTCGCAAGTTTATGCGGCAAATCCACAAGGCTACCACACGATATGCTTTGCAGGAAATCGCTTCCAATATCCAAAGCGACCTCGACAGAAGAAANCTCTCGTACGAAGAGGCGCTCAATTTAGGAAACATCCTGCAGGACAGAGCCGACACTTTGCCNGGGGACGAGATTGTCTACGCAGTTTCNGACCGTGATTCATACAGGCGAACACTCGAACTTTATCTCAAGGACGGTGTCTTAACCCAGGCAGAACAACTCCTGCTTTGGGAAGAGCGAAGAAGGCTAGGTATTGGCGACCAAGTTCACAATCAACTCATGGAGCAATTGCTGGCCGTTTGGACCCGCCAAGGAAAATCGGTTCAGATTCATGCGTTTAGAGGGGGTATGACAGATGTCCAATCGTAAGGTTGCATTCTCAATGCTTCTTCTCCTATTGGTGCAGGTTGTAGTTCCCATCATTCCTGCCGATGCAACATCAGGAAGGAGCTCCCCTGATTTCAATGTCTCAGTGATGACTTTTTCTTCAGGAGGCTCAATTGATGACGCAGGGCAAATCAAACTCGCACCAGGCGATCACATTCTCCGAGTTGTAGTCACCAATAACGGTGCGGGTGCAGGTTCAGCAATACTGAACATTGTTCACCGTGCTTCAGCATCATCTGGCGAGACTCCTGTGACCTCTATTGATTTAGGAACCATTGGAGGCGCATCGTCTTCAAATCCAGTTTTGATTAACTGGACAGCATCTTCTGGCGATGGACANACTCTCTACGCAAGAGTTGTTTCTGTCGCTGACACAGACACTTCGAACAATGAACGTCCAATCGACTTTGATGTTACTATGTATCACGAGGGGACAGTTCTAGGGCACAACGTACCGGGGCCTACACCAGGATTTACTGATTTGAGGCTGAATCACTCTGTACATTCTTACACCGCTACCGTCAGGAATGACGGAGTAATGGACTTGTCAGCTGTTTACGAATTGAACTTCACCGACAATTCAAATCCAAGTAACCAAGTTTCCTACTGGTCAAACACTCAAATCTTGGCGCCAGGAAGTTTGCTTTATCCATCTAGCGGCTCGGCACTCTCGGTCTCATTCGATTCGACCTCGATGATGGGCTCTTGGACGATGGCGTCTAAGATTTACTTCAATGGAACCATGTGGACAAACATGATTGTTGCAGATGTAATCGTTGTTACATTCTCAGATTTCATTGTAGACTTGTCTACTCCGGGAGATAGAGCAATTGAACCGGGTGCTACTACCACGCTTACTTGGATCGTATCCAACATTGGAAACACGGATACCTTGACAATTGAATTGGGCTCGGATTTGGGATGGCATGATAACGGCCAAAATGGAAACGTCATCAGCATAAATGCTGGTGAATCAACATCGATAGTAGTGCCAGTGACAGTACCGTCTAATGCAGTGAAGCCAACATTGGAGAATGTTTACCTGAATTTGACAAGCAATTCTGCGTCCCCATACACTGCCAGAAGCGTAGCCCATGTAATGGTCGGCGACCAATACCAAGCGGAAGTGGTNGGTCCTAGCGGGCCAGTCACTGTTACACCTGCACAGACTTCCTCTCTTCTATTCACAATAACAAATAGNGGAAACGTACCTGCTGCATTTGATATTACGGCTGGCTTATCCGCTGCAGCTGACAATTGGCAGGTACAAGCATCCGCGACTAGGACGGATGTGATTCCGGTTGGAGCGAACGTTTCGGTTTCTGTGCAAGTCACACCTGCTCCTATCTCTTCCCCACTTGACCCCGGAGAGAGAAACGCAGCCGGTGATAGCCTGTATGCTTGGCTATCGGCAACTCCAGTGGATGGCGGTATTCCTGCAATCAACTCGACGCAACTAGTGATTAGAGCCGTTATCGCAGTTGACCCAGGTCCAGAGACAGACCAAATTATTCTAACTCAACAGGACATTATTGATGCTAACGGAACAGGAGGAATAGACAGAATNCTATCNCTTTCTGTTGAAGTTAGNCACAACCTTGGCGGTACAGTAACTGGGGGCGTGGACGCCAATATCACAACCTCTGCAGCTCTATTCAAACCGGTAAATACTGGAGGAAACAACGAGGCTGCAAGGTGGATTACCAATGTGACACCTAATTCCGTATCNGGCCTAGAAGTCGGAGAAATTTTCCAATCTTGGCTCGCAATAGATGGGCCGGGAGANGAACTTCCNCTCGCTGGAGAGCTAGTTGTTCCAGTTACAGCAACTCCAATCTTGACGGCAAGTCAGCAAGCAAACGGTGTACTGGCCAGTAGCGTCACAAGAAACATCACTATTGTAGTTCCAAGTGTAATCNATGGAGAAATCATCACCGAAGGACCTCTAGATGCAGACGTAGGNAATCTAACTAATTTCACAATCAAGTTGGCAAATTCAGGAAACGACCTTTCATCTTACAGGCTAGTAATCGAAGATGACCTTCCTGACCTTTGGTCTGCAAGTATCGAAACCTCCGACCAAAACAACCCATCNATTGTTGCTAATCTGTCTCCTTCAATGGCAGACCATCCTATTACAGGGAATGCACACATTTCCAACGTTACTCTCAAAGTCACTACCGATCCACAGGCCCCTGCAGATACACTACAACCTCTTACCATTAGAGTAGAAGACAGAGACACAGGGGAGATTCTTTCATTAAACACGCTACTGATTAGAGTCGAAGAATCGATTAACTTTGAACTTCAACCTACAAATCATACAGTGGAATTGTCTCCATATGAAAACCCGCTAACTCGTGTCTACATCAATAACACAGGAAACGTCGCTACAACATTCCTAGTTTGGCTAGATAACTCCCAAGCCAACGATGTTGACTTTTCCCTGGAATCGCCAACAGAGGTGATTGTCGCCCCGGGATATTTGGATTCGGTCAAGATTAGACTGACTCCCGACCTAGAAGCAAGCGCTGATGAATTACACATGACNACACTATGGGTCGAAGCAGTAGGCGGAATGAATTTGTCAGCAAGTATTGTTGCAAACATGTCTGCTGACCACCACCTTGAGATTGATGTGCAAGATTTGATCTCCGTGACACCAGGTGTCAATCAGACAATTGATGTAGAATTCACCAACAAAGGAAACCTGCAAGAATTCCTCGACGTAACTGCAGTTATTGAGGGTGGTTGGGAATTCAGTTGGGTCGAAAACCAGATGGTTCTGCCAATCAATGGTAGCCTTGAGAATGATTTGAAAATCGTGGTGCCTGCATTAGGTGGAGATTTCTCGCTAGCTAACGGTGACATTCACAATGTTACGATTTCTCTGTACCATACAAATGATGGAGACTTCCTATTNTCTAGGACNATCAAATTAGTCGTAGCTCCATTATTCTTGGTGGAGTTTGAAGATTGGCCAACTGAAGTTAATTATCACAGGCAGTGGGTCAGGGATTGGAAGGTAACTATCACCAATGTTGGAAATAAGGATGTCACAGCAGACTTGCAATACGATGTCCTTCGTGCAGGATTAGAGATNAANTCTCTNNCATGGGAAGTNTCCCAGCCAGCACCNACNTCNNTNTTCTTGCCAGTNGGNCAATCNAGAGAACTTTCNTTCNCGGTCGAAGCNAAAGAATTCGANCCNGACCTCTANTTGGANGNNTTACTNCGGCTCACATTAACTCCTGATGATTCAGAAGTCAATGGTTCAGCAATAGCAGAAACCGCATTGAAAATGTCCAGAATGTTCGCATACAAGGATTACCAAATTAGTTTGCCTCCAGCAGATAATTCTAATTTAACAGAGGAAGTAATTTGGTCACACATTCCTGGACTTGCAGGAGAAGATCCTGTTGAGTACATGATTGAATTGTGTGATGCACAAAGAAGAGTCAATTTGACTCAACTAAACCTCGACCCTGAAGATTTCCAGTGGTCGTTTGCTCTAGAGGTTGGTGGTGAAAATCAGGAGCTTAATTTGGACAACGATTGCGATGGACTATCTCATTCTGTGATTTCTTTGCCTGCAAGGCCAGCATGGGAAACCAACGATCCATTGAAGGTTATAGTTGACACTCCAAACCGTCCAAACATATTGAAGAACGATGGTTATGATTTGACATTTAGGCTGTACCATCCAAACGAGCACAATGGTTTCACAGAATATACCGAAGAGACATTCTCGTTTTACTTTGCAACTAAGGCCTCTCTGAATATTTCCGAATTCAGGTTTGATGATGATGAAATGCAAGAAGGCTCGATTTCAATAATTTCTGCGACTGTGGGCAACATTGGCACTTCGATGGCAATTGGGGTGACCTCAACTCTAACTTGTGAAGGGGTCGAAGTTCTTGACCCTGTAATTGACCACGGATTAATGCCATCAGGTCAAACCTATGATGTGCAGTGGGAAGTTGAGAGCGACCACCTTGATTGGTGGGCGCAATCTACCGAAGTTTCTTGCGAACTGCAAATGAATGGAATTGCATGGAATGGAACTCCTCTAGCACCTAGTACCGTAACTCGTGATACCACAGTCAACTCTTGGTCTCCAGGTGTTACGATTTCATTTATTGCAGTCCTTGTACTTCTAGGTGGATCTGTAGTTCTCCTTCGATTAGTCGGCCAAAATGACAAGTTCCGCCTCGCAGCTATCTATTCAGGAGTCCTTGCTCTTGGATTTGCCTTCCATCTAATGGGATTGGTTTCCAGCAATTGGGGAGGACCTGCAATCCTGTTTGTCGCAGCATTGTGGGTGTGGATAATGACTTGGAAGTCAACAGTAGAGTTCCAACTTATTCACGAAGATTATCAACGTGCTAGAAAGGGCATCAGCACTCTTTACAGTGACCATTTCGATGTTCTATCCAATTCAAAACGCCAATTATCGATTATTCTTGCAATGCCGATATTAGGTATGATTGGTGTAATCTTAGGATTCCCACCTCAAATGAATCCAGACTCAACAAACATGTTCTCGTTAGTCACATATTTGATTGTCGTAGTATTTGGAGTGACCTTCCTAATTTGGTACGCAAACAGAATGTATGGTTCACTCTACGGCAGATTAACAGAAGTCGAAGTACAGGCAAGCCGCATCGAGAGAGATTTGGGCGACCCTGCTAGGTTGCTGACTGAACTGGCAAGCGATGGTTTGGATATCAGTTCAATAGTATCTCAGCCAAGATCCACGGCAGCGGCTGCCTTAGGAAATGCTCCTGAATCAATTGTAATCGATTGGGATGAGGATGTTGGCGTACTAATGGACGAAGAGGAAAACTCTCCAGAATCAATCGACATCGTTTTGGCATCCGAGGATGTTACAACTACTGAAGATTCCATCCCATTAGAGGAAATCTCTGGAGAAGAACCTCAAAACAATATGGAAGGCATTGATGTCGAAGATTTGTTCAGCGACGAGGAGGTGGGAATCGATGACTGAATCAGAAGAGTATGATGTGGGGGCCTCAGACCTCGAAGACGCTCGCAGAGTGATTCGTGATTCACAGACTAGTGCGGATAGATTGATTCGTGCGAGCCGTGAACTAGAACACATCGTGTATGGAGTTTCGAGAGATGACTCATCATTAGCTGCTACCGAGTATGATATCACCGAGGCGAGGTCAAGCCTTGAGCAGCATCAACTGATGCGTGCAAGTCGCTCTGTGAGGCGTGCTGAAAAAGCTCTTAGTGACTTGGAAGAAGATGTAGTAGACCTGCGAAGGAACATTGCAATGCTAAATCGTCTGCTCAAAGAAAAAACTCTAACTGAAGCTGAGATTGAGATTATTCTACGCCGTTTGCGAAATGCTACTGGAGCCGCTGAAGTCGGTGAAGTCGGCTATGCCGCTGAAGAAGTTGAGCAATTAATCGGCGATCTTGTTGTAGATTCTGCAGTCGCACTCAACCCATTCTTGTTCAGAAACTTCTGGATGGGTGTCGACACACGTTGGCCGGCTGGTGGAGAAACCGGTGTAATGATTGTCAGAATCTGTAATGACGGCACACGTCCAATTCCAGAAATGCGCCTAGCGCCACCAGTGCCAGAAGACTGGCAATGTGTCCCTGAATCGATTGATTTGCCGATCATGCGACCAGGTGATGTCATTCTTGTCCGGTTCGAAGTAAAACCGGGGTTGCGCTTTGGATTAGACGAAATTCCACTTTCCCGTAAGTTAGCAATTCAGACAGGGTATGAAGTAGAAGCAGGACAAGTAAGAGTAACGATGCGAGTACAAAACCGCAGCATGGAAACTATCCGCGACTTATTGTTACAACCTTGGATGCCTCCCGGCTACAAGACAAATACTCTCCCTCTGGTTGAGAAACTCTCTCCAGATGAAACCGGAGTGGTAACTATGCCACTCGTAATAGACATGGGCGATGGAGGTGAATCCACCGCCTGATCATTTTCCACCCTGCGGCGGTTGAGCCGATAGGGAGGATGTAGAGATACAAAAAAAGAAAAAAAGAGGTGAAAACCAATGCAGAAGAAAAATATGAACGAAGAAAACAACGATTGGGGGTCAATCGGTATTGGTGCAATGATTGTATTCATTGCGCTAATTCTGGTTGCCGCAGTCGCGAGTGCAGTTATCATCCAGACGGGTGAGAAGTTGCAGCAAAACGCACAACAGTCGGGAAGCGACACGCAACAGGAAATTTCGGGTAAAATCTCGATTATTACTGTCTGGGTCGGTGACCAAGGAACAGCTGGTGCTGAAGAGATCACAATGGTCTTTGAATTAGCACCTGGATCAGAGCCAATTGCAGATACTGCAGTCCACTGGGCTGTAATTTGTGATGACGGCGCTGGTACTCCTTCAGTTGTTGACGGCGATTTGTCAGCAGCAACAGAACTAGACGGTGCAACAGCAGTAGCACAATTTGACCCAGGAGAAACCTACATGATCGACCTAGTCGTTGGTGGCGGTGCTGGTGCAACATGTGCTCCTGCGCTAAATGAAGAGCACTCTATGGTAATCTCCGCTAACGGCGGCGGTTCAACCTATGAGACTCTATACTACCAGAGCACAACCCAAGGAGACCAAGTTGTTTGAGGTGATTATGAATGAAGAAGAATAACGAAATTAAGAATGATGAAATCGGTTCTATTGGTATCGGTGCAATGATTGTATTCATTGCACTAATTCTTGTGGCAGCAGTCGCTTCCGCAGTGATCATCCAAACCGGTGAGAAATTACAGCAAAACGCACAACAGACTGGTTCTGATACTCAGCAAGAGATTTCAGGAAAGATTTCAGTCAACTCAATATTTGTGTTTGACGATGCAGCATCTTACCTAATGTACTTCGAAACCGCTCCAGGTTCTGAAGTTCTAGATGAAGCTACGACAGATTTCCAGATGACCTGTGAAACTGCAGGTGGAGCATACCAGTATGTTTCTGGAACCTTCGCAGCAGCAACTGATGTTGATGATGTCGGTGGTGCAGCAGTTGGTAACAACCTACAGCCTGGTACAACATATGCGCTTGTAATGAACGCAGCACCTGGTGACGATTGCTCAGCAACATCCGTAGGTATCAACTCTGAAATCACACTTTGGATACACGTTGAAGGCGGAGGCTCTACTTACGAGACTCTGTACATCACAGATACTACCAGAGGATCACTAGTTATCTGATTCGAACTGAACCCCAAACAGTTACTTTTCGAAGTACTGGGGTTCAATGAGAATTAGGAGGTACTGAAATGGCATGGCCATTCGGTAGCAGTGAAAAGTCTGGGGAAGGCCCTAGCGACCTCTCTGAGGAGCGCTTGCGCGTTATGTCAAACATAGCGATTGAGCAAGTTCCTATGCCTGAACAAGGCGAATTAACAGAAGATGACGCTTGGACAATTTCCCCTGGGCCTACAAGGGCTAGACTCAACAGTTCCGGATCTATTCCGGGTGCAGCAGCAGCAGCTCCAGCACAAGCACAGGCTAATGTCGATACATCGGGTCTTGAGCGACTGATTTCCAGTCGCATCGATCTGGTTGAGGATATTCTCAACCGAGTCGAAAACAGACTTGAAGACGGCGTTGTCTCACACGCTGGTGAAGCAGGTTCTGCAGATGCAATGTCGGGTGAAGTTGAACTTGGTGAAGGCGATACTATCGTTACAGCCTCGGGAGAAGTCATCTCAGCATCTGGTTCAGACCGTCTGAAAACTGATGATGCAGCACCTCTACTGGAATTGTATGAGGCTCAAGCCTTAGCATCTAATCCATTCCTAATCGCTCCGGCGCACTTAGGTGATGGTGCTGATGGAACAGTCGGTGCACCGACTGTAGCAGCATTACTGCTTGACAATCTGACAGGTATGGCGGCAGTCTCCTTCACTCAGAAGGCGATGAGTTCCGGCATGCTAAGTGCAGATGAAGGCAGGCTTGTTTTGGCAATTGTTCAAATGGCTGCTCCTGGTGATACAGAGAGCGCATTAGAGGACCATTTGCCACACAGAGAGTTGCTAACATTCTCTGCCCTAATCTCCAATTGGAGAAGGGCTAGAGCACTCAGAGGTGGAGAGTGAAATGGGTAGCGTAGCAGTTGGAGCGATGGTGGTAGGAACCTCATTGCTAGTAGTATTCGCATTAGCGATGGCTACTCTCGAAGCGCAAGTGGATGATTCCATAGCGCAAATCGAGGCATCTGCTGAACCCGTTGCACAATTTACCATTGAGAACGCCAATAACGTTGAGGGAGCAGTGGTGTCATACACAATTAACAACGGCGGAGCCAACTACACAGCTGGCCAAGTCGAAGTGAATGGCAGTGCAGGCTCCTTCCTCGCGGACCTTGTGATCTCCGGAGGTACGGTTACTGGATTGAATATCCTTAACCACGGATCATCGTATCTCTACACCTCCTCGTACTTCTTGGAGGTCACAGGTCCTAACACTGGTACGAACCTAAACATTTCAGCAACGCTTGGAAATTTGGTTTATCTGAATGTTACCAATGAAGGTAGCACTGATTTTGACACTGATTTTGCTTGGCTGTTTACTGATGGGGGTTCACCAATAAATCTCTCAGACGGACATGAAGGATATCAACCAACTATCATTTTCCCTGGAGAGACTTTCCAATTCTACTACGACAGCGGGGCGCAGTCGACTGTTACTCGCCTAGCTCTTACCATTGACGGCCAGACCAAGGCAGCAACAGTTCTCTGAGGTTTTACTATGGCTGACGGTGGTGCTAGTTCGATGATTTTGCTCGTAACATCTCTATTGATTAGCGGTGCAGCATCGGTTGTACTCCTAGATTCATGGGGCGACCTTGCA
>PBXT01000020.1 GCA_002727695.1 Methanobacteriota archaeon
TTGAACGGTCTGAAGGAATATGTCGGGAAATTCACACTAGAAAACGGGAAGATGGTCAAGGATGCTATCGATTTAGAAAAGCGAAGACCTTTGCTAATTGTTGGAGAATTAGCTAACCCGTATCGCCTTTGTGACCTAATGGCTCCAGACATGCCAATCATTCCTGTGAGGCTAGAAGGAATATGCAGAACATGGGCTGATAATCTGGATGCTAGAGATATTCAACCGGGCATCCATCATGTAACATTAGCTAGGTCACCAGGCTGGTGGGAACGTTCTTTCATCACTTTACTAGAGTTGCCTGACATGAAGAAATTAGTTGCTTGGCTAGACGGGCCATTTTCCAACACGTGGGCACCTAAGCGACTTGCTGAAGGCGTTATTAGATTGGAAAACGACATGGAATTAATGCCTCCCCAATTAGAAGGAATATCCTGGGATGGGATAGAAGAAAAGGTCGAAGTTGACATGCCGGCGCCAAATGGCCCTGCCCTTGATCTGTCAACAATAATGGCACCAATCAATACACGCTCAGGTTGTTACAACAGCCGAGGAAGAGTAATCCGGTGTGCGCACTACCCACAAACTGAATTCCATGACAATCTCTTCAGAAGAGGCTCGTCATTCAAGTGGAATCAAATCCTAAACTTCTTGTGATTCAATAATCCAAAGTTAGGTAGGGCTCTATCAGTTCGTAAATTGGAACAAAAATTGCCACATTAGTTGGTAAGTTTCGATGCCAGCAACCTCTTCTGGCCAACCGTGCCCTCCAAACTCTAGACCATAATGTTCCACTAATACACCAGATGAACATTGACTGTGAACGATGTGTTCCACATCTAAATGGTAATGTGAGTTTTCGTCTTGACAATTTGACTTATCAGCCCAGTAGTCGATCATTCCAGGAATGTTACTCATCGTCCCAACCCCTTCATGTTCACCATCTTTCCAGTCCCAGTCATCGTCATAATCTATGAGAAGGTCCAGTTTGCCATGTATGTGCATCACTCCCATACTACCGTAAAGGTTGCAAGTTTCTGGGCTCACAGGCATTGTTCCAGCAAATGATGCAACTGCAGCAAATTTGGAATTCAGTTGGCATGCTACTTCGTAAGTGAACATAGAACCTAGTGAATAACCAACTGCGTACAGCCTATCCTCATCTATGCAGTAAGATTTTGAGAGTTCGTATACTATCGCTTCTGAGAAATCGTTGTCATCTCTGGATGTTGCTGCTGAGTTGAGGAACCACTCCCCTTCTTCTGCAGTCCTATCTTCTTCGGCAATCACATATGCCATGATGAATTTCTCCTGTTCTGCTAATGCATCGAATTCATCTTGTTGTGGGAAATCTTCTTCTGCGCCGCCACCGCCATGGAAAGCCAAAACGATTGGCAGCTTTGTTCCGGCTTCTGAACTTGGCACTGTTAGTCGGAAATACCTGTCAACTCCATGCGCTGGAATTGTTGTCATTGACTGTAAGATAGGCTCTGAAGGCATCGAACATGGGTTTTCAACCTCGATTAGTTCCTCTGCTTGGATTTTTTTCTCTTCTGCAACCTCTTCTACACATCCAGTCAGAGGGAAGGTCAACAAGACCATGACGATTAGATACACCACAGTCGACTTGGCCATATTATTACCAGTCGAAAAATTGTTATTAATTTTACTTCATAGTTCATCGCTAACTCGGGGACCCCGGGCTTTCCCGCTTTGAATCAATATAGTGCGCAGTGCTATTATAATTCATGAATGGAAGGGGTTCACAGAAAAGTGCAAGGCTTGAGCGTCTGAAGATGGAAATTACAGAGTATGTCTCCAGGAATCCAGGATGCTCTGCAGCTGATATTGTAGATCATCTCTCAAACACATTGAGAATGAGAAACCACGGATTAACATCAAGGAAGGTTGGATTCTTCATTCCGAGGTATCTGAAGAACATCGTTGGATTCAAACTTGACCGCTCAACAGGCAAGAGAATCTACAGCGTATCCTGAAAAGGTCAAATCGCTGTTGGTAATGGGGTGCTTTGATGAGCGCCCCTGAAGCGGATGACCTTTGGCCGTCTTTAGACGAGTCAATTGGACGTCAACCTTGTTTTCCAAGTGGTCCCGTTTGGTCGGTTTTACCTACACTGAAAGGTCAGATGGCAGATATGCTAGCTGATGTAGGCGAGCAAACTAGGGAAGGAGTCAGTATCGATTCTTCCAAAGGTCCTGTTCACATTCATGATAGTGCCACGGTCGAGCCCTCTGTCCACATCATTGGACCTGCGTATATTGGGCCTTGTGCGGTTATCAGGCACGGAGCTTACATCCGAGAATTCTCTTGGATTTGCGGCGGCGCATTGGTTGGTCATGCAAGTGAAGTCAAGCACAGTGTCCTTCTTCCAGGTGCCAAAGCACCGCATTTCAATTACGTTGGAGATTCTGTGTTAGGGCCAGATGTTAACCTCGGGGCAGGTGTCAAGCTTTCCAATCTTAGAAACGATGGTGGAGAAGTCCACACTCGTATCGATGGAGAAAGATTCGCTACTGGCCTCAGAAAATTCGGTGCAATACTTGGCGAAGGGTGTCAATTAGGCTGTAACGCAGTAACTAATCCTGGCGTAGTGTTAGGCCCAAGATGCATGGTTATGCCAAATACCACGGTAACAGGAGTTCACTCTTCAGATTCCACAATTGGGTGATTTCATGCTATTCGGCACTGATGGAATCCGCGGTGAAGTTGTTGATTCCCCAAACAGTGACGAGGATGCAATTTCGTATCTAGTAGATGATCGTAAAATCTCTCCAAGACTAATGAAACTGGTTGGTGAAGCCCTTTCTAGGACTGTGCCTGTGGGCTCTAAAGTTATCATTGGATGGGATAATCGCCCAAGAAATGTCGAACTGGTAGCATCGTTGACAACCGGATTGCATTTAGGAGGATGTTCTGTAATCCATGGTGGGATTTGTGCAACACCTGGCTTGCACAACGCTCTGCTGGAAACAGATTCTGCACTGGGCTGTATGATTACTGCAAGCCACAATCCCGTTTCTGATTCCGGTATCAAAGTCTTTGATTCGTTTGGATTCAAAACTAGTCCGTCATTAGAAAAGGAAATTTCGGAGCTGGTAGTTCAACTATCTGCTGAAGAGAGAGAAGTGGACGAGAGTGAACTCTCGGATTTATCAAAACCGGATTCGTATTTTGATGCCAACTCAGCACACCAAGAATTGCTGGTTGTTAGGCTAGCCGAGTTCAGTGGAATGTTCGCACCGCCTTCAATCGAGAAAATTTTCATCGATTCCTCAAAAGGTGCGGCATGTGAATGGTTGTCCGATTTTCTCGGGAAAGCTGGCATTGATGCGGAGGAGGTTTCAATTCGAGCAAATGCGTTGAATGAAAACTGTGGAGCTGGAGAATTTAGCCCTACTGATTCTTGGACGTGGGAAGAGGCTGCAAAAGATCCTCATGTGCTCATCAGTTCACTGCAGAAAACTAGTGCTGGCAAAATCATAGCTGCGGCATTAGATGGAGACGGAGATAGATGCCTATTCATACAATCAACCGA
Organism: Methanobacteriota archaeon; assembly: GCA_002727695.1. The sequence continues at coordinate 3,557 of PBXT01000020.1, forward strand.
TAATGGCTGTAGAATCGTTGATGGCGATGAAATGGCAGACCACATACTTCGTTCTGCCGAAGGTAAATGGCACTTGGCTGCAAGTATAGAATCCGATTTATCCCTAATTTCGTCACTGGGTCGACTAGATGCCGAGGTGCTATTTTCTCAAACTGCGGTTGGCGATAGGTGGCTGTCTCATGCTCTAAAATCGTCGGAATCCAATATTCTCGGTGTTGAAGATTCAGGGCATTTGGTAATGGCATCNCCTCACCCGCAAGGTGGCAGATGTCTCGTTGGAGACGGAGTCGCTAGCATGTTAGCTGTCCTNTGCGCAATGGCCTGTGAAGAGAGATCTCCGGCTTTTGCTAAAGGATTCAAACGCAGGGTTTCAATTTCTCCTTCTAACAGATCTAAATGGACTGGAGATAACGACTTAGCGAATACTGTTGAATTCATAGCTAGCAAAAAATTGGGTGAAATGGAGCGCAGTGGTTTGATCGGGGAAGCGAACCTAATGCTGCTTGAACTCGATGGCATTTCTTTAGGAATTCGAAACTCTGGTACACAAGCTAAAACAAATNTCTCGCTTAGAGTTGCTTCTGAAAAGGATTATTCTAATGCATTGGAAGCAATGGAACAAATTATCCTAACACTGCGCGAACAACTGTCTGACTAGGTATTGGCTAATTCGGCTTCAAACCTCTGACCTAACCAAGTGACTAATCCGAGTAATACTGCTGTTGCCATCAACATAATCAGTAGCATTAGAGATGTTGCTCCTGATAGCATGAGAATGCCTGCAACAATCCATGCTAAAATTAAGTCAAGAGCTCCAAGTACTCTCCATCCACGGCGCAGTGTCACTACTCCGATTAACCAAGATGTTGTAGATACAACTAGCATCAATGTCATCATCAAAACTGTCGTATGTTCATAGTGACCAAATGCGCCAGAAGGTATCAACAGATGCCCTACCCAAAGACCAGAAGAGATCCAGATTTGCTTATCACTAANTACACTGTATATCGATGATACTAGGCCTATGGTGCCTAGAACTATCATGAATATTGCAGTAGTTCCATCAAGAACTGAAATCCATCCTCCCAAGGCATTCCAACTGATTGGCAAGAACAGGGCCAAGCCAATTGGAACTGCAGGTTGAAGCCATTTAATCGAGTTCTTTAATGCAAAAATGCTGGCAAGAATTCCTGCAATTCCAAATGAAATTGCTATGGTCATTACTGCCCATGAAACCCGTCCAATCGCTCCTCTGTGGTCTCCTAATCCTCGCTTTATTCTCTCTGATTCAACCCATTCAAACAATAATACGGCCACAACCAAGAATACCTCCAAAGAAATTACTGGTACTATCCAAGACAACTCATCGCTGAATGTAGGAATTAACTGGATACTATCTACTCCCATTAAAGAAGTGAGAAGTCTTGAAGCAAGCAACAGAAGAACAATACCCTCCAGTACTGAAGGTATTCTGAGGCCGAGATCCTTTCTTCCAAGTAGTGAAATTGATGCTAAAATAATCAGAGCTCCGAGTAGTACGAGTATTTCCCACTGATATTCCTGAGTTACATTCGCATCGCCAAGCCTTCCAGCGATTTGTATGAGAGTTAAACCGGCCATTGTAATGGCGACTGGAGATTCAATCCCCATAATATCTGGAAGTTGTAGGTTAACCTGGCCTGCTCTCCAGCGAGCGATTCCAATAAACAGAACGGATACGAATGAGGCTACTGCAATTGCTGGAAGCGATTCTCCACTAGTCCAAGCAAAGAACACGCCCACTAGAATTGTCACAATGATGAAAGAAATCACTATNGTTGGTTTGTGATGAATATCACCGACCACTAGGTCATAATCTCCTGATGAAGAACGGCGACGTGAACGCTTTTTCTGCAATTCAGACAATTGGAGTAATTCTGCATCAATCATCTTGATTTGCGAGCCTTCACTATCTTGCTCGACTTGTGATTTCAATTCTTGTCTTGCGAGATATTTTTCCAGTCTTTCGTCGCGCTGGGATACTTGTTTCAAGCGCGACCTAATCTCTCCTTGTGCCGACAGCCACGCTCCCGTAACTATGAAACTGATTCCAGCTAGGTACAGGGTCATATCATCATCAAGGCTGACCGATGCCAGGCCAACAGTAACCAAGACCGCTATGCTAGCAACAGCAGATGGAAGTAGCCTCTCCAATGTCGATGCCCGAGGCAGATAAAGCCCAACAACAGTGGAAATTGCAGCAAAGCTNGCTAGGCGAAGATTAGCAACATCAGACGGGAATTTGTCACTGTGTGAAAGTATTGATGACAACGGTTCATCCAATCCAATAATCATCAACATAATTGCAATAAAACCTAGTACAATCGAGATTAGATTGCCTGGCATCAGTGCTTGATGAGAGAGTTTCTCACCTTCCATCAATCGCTTTGCGTTTATCTCGGACCAACTGATGATTAGAACCGATGAAATCCCAAACAAAGCAATCCATATTGCGCCGAAACCAAATCGCCACTGAAGTACTAAAGCGGCAATTGCCCAGGATACAAGAATCGTTCTCGGGGTGCCTTGGTGCCTGTCCATACGCATAGCAATTGAGTGATAAATCAGCAATAGTCCCATTACTGATATCACTCCGTAGGATGGTACAACACCCGGGCTTGTGATGAATAGCATCGAACAGATNATTGTAATGAAACTAATATTCCACAATCGCATCATTCCACTATCTCTCATTCTTGCACTCAATTCGGACATTCCAATCAAACGTCCTGCAAGATTTACTCCACTTTCACCGAGTTTGAAATTGAGTGGGATTTGAATCAATAATAATGCGATCAAGTAAATTGAAACATCGAGTTCAGAGAAACTCATTGGCAGGATATCAACCGAAATCAATCTCCCTTCCAAATTGCTCACAAATAATACAAGCCAAAACCACGGCGCTAAAGTCGCAGTTCCTGCTAGGGACGGAGAATCTCTTTGAATCGCAAGGAATGCAAGGCCTATCCAAACAACAGCTTGGCACGCCAACAACACTCTTGCCATACTAGTCTTGTCTGCCGGGATTAACAGNGTTAGTAAAATTACAATCACAATCGAGCCGATCCACAATACATGGTCGGAAACCGCATGCTGGTGATTGAGAATCGCGAAAGTGGTAATCGCTGCACTGAAAACCGCATATATCGACCATGGTTCGGAAAATGGTGCATCGATTACGCCTCTAACCATCAATATCAGAATCGCCAGTAGCACAGGTGCTGGCCAAAGCGCATATCGTTGCAGTCGTTGCCAACTCTCGCCTCTGACTACGAGATAAGAGGGGGTAAATGCGGATAGAAGTAGAATTAACTGCGCAAGAGCATAACCTGTTTCAAGACGATTTGAAGCAATTGCAAGTAAAGCTCCAATCATTCCCAATCCTACAGATACNGACCAAAGNCCNGGCTTTCCAAGACCCATNGCTTTGAANGCTGAAGAAAACCAATTCTCTGCNTTTGCNAATCTAGTAGCAGTNACTGCATTTATTCCAGTCACNCCNAACATCANNAAGAANAGAAGNANTTCATCATTGAACGNTTNNATTTCAATTCCAAAGATAATCCAATCATTNCTNATTGCATGAAGACCAATCCACAGNTAAGATACTGCAATNCCAAGAGATGCAAGGTTTCCTGAACTTCGAAGATAAGCCAGTCCGTGGAATAGAAGCGTGCCTATTCCGATCATTATCGCTACTCCTTCTTCACCATATGGCCCACCTGCGGCTGAGCCAATTGCGAGTAGTACCAATGTTGCTTGAGTAGCGATAGCATCTTCATCATGGTATTGTGCTATAGCAATATTTAGAGTAACCAAACCAAGTAATGAAGCGCCCAATTCGGTCTCTCCAATCCATTCCCATGCATACATTGAGATTGCCAAACCATACAGGATTTTCATCGAGATAATAACCCAAGTGATGCCTAACAAATGCATTCTTTCTTGCGGAATCCAAATTTGGCCAAGCCACATCCCAAAGCCGGCCATTAAGAATAATCCAATCGCTGAAATTGTGTGACTAAAGATTGGCGAAGTTCCTACGATTGTACCGATAGCGGACCAGACCACAATCATGGATATCATCAATCCATAATGCAACCTCTTCTCCCCTTCCATGGCGTATTCTGTTACGCTATCTATTTCCGGAGCATCATCAACTGTACCGTCTCGATTTATTCTGCTTGGAGCATCCCCCCGCGAGAAAATCTCCGCGACCTCTCCTACGGCAACATCGATTTCTTTTTCCTGGGTTTCATCTGGCTCTTTTGGCGCTTCTTCCTCAACTACTGATGTAATCAAAAATTTGTCAAGGTTGACTCCTGAATCGGTCTCAAAATGTCTCTTGGAGAGGATTTCGTCTTCAGATTCCTTCTCCATTGATGGGGCACCATTTGAATTGGCTTTCAATATCTCCCTTCACAGATTGAATTAGGATTGTATTCGCGCATTTTTTTGAAGATGCGAACCGCAAGGGACAAAGAGGGCCCGCGGGTCGACTGTGCATGGCCGATGCTGTGGGTACCCCTTCAGGCGACCTATCTGAGAGCGGCATCGATACCGATGCTACAATTTATTGGAACTTGGATAACATCACTCTAATCGACCTGGCTGTCGAAAGGAATGAAGGTTATTTGACATCTGAGGGAGCATTGGTTACTGAAACCGGCGAGAGAACTGGGCGTTCACCTAACGACAAATTCATCGTTGATGAGCCAACAACAAACCAAGATGTAAATTGGGGAGATGTGAACATTTCAACCGATGAATCCGTATTCAACAGATTGAAGGGACAAGTCATCGAATATTTGTCACAAAGAGAGTCATTATTCGTTCAAGACCTATACTGCGGCGCTGAAGAAAGTGAAGCTCTACCGATTCGTGTAATCAACCAGAATGCATGGCACAATGCGTTTGCAAGAAACATGTTCGTACGCCCTAGTGCAGAACAATTGGAAAGCCATGTTCCGCAATTTACAGTCTACCACGCTCCTCATTTCGAAGCAAATGATGACGCTTTGAACTCACAATGCTTTGTTATCGTAAATTATCAACTCGGTGAAGTAATCATTGGAGGCACCAGGTATGCTGGTGAAATCAAGAAATCTATTTTCAGCGTAATGAACCTCATTCTCCCAAAGAAAGGAATCCTTCCTATGCACTGTTCTGCTAATACAAACGGCGAGAACACCGCAATTTTCTTTGGCCTGTCTGGTACTGGAAAAACAACTCTATCTGCTGACCCTAATCGTGCTCTAATCGGTGATGATGAGCACGGCTGGGGCGCCAATGGAGTATTCAATTTCGAAGGTGGTTGCTATGCTAAACTCATCAACCTGTCAGAAGAGGATGAGCCGGAAATCTTTGCAACAACTCGACAAAAAGGGACTGTGCTAGAGAATATCGTTGTCGATTCTGAAGGCATTCCAGACTTCTTTGACACTAGCAAGACTCAGAATACTCGCGGTTCATATCCGATTGAAGCGATTGAAAACAGAACCCTGGATAGCAAGGGAGGACACCCACAAAACGTGATTTTCCTAACTTGCGATGCATTCGGAGTTCTTCCTCCCATCAGCAGATTGACGTCTGCACAAGCCGCTTATCACTTCATCTCGGGCTACACTGCAAAGGTTGCTGGAACTGAAATTGGAGTTACTGAGCCGCAGGCAACATTTTCTGCGTGTTTCGGTGAACCATTCATGCCAATGCACCCCGGAGTCTACGCTGATTTACTATCTAGTAAGATGGCTGAGCATGGCTCTACTGCTTGGCTAATCAACACCGGATGGTCTGGTGGATCTTATGGCGTTGGAAGCAGAATGAAAATCAAGTATACTCGTGCAATGTTGAATGCAGCAATGGATGGAGAACTCGACAATGTTGAATATGTAACCGATGAAAGATTCGGATTTGAAATCCCTAAGTCGTGCCCTGGAGTTCCATCTGAGGTATTGATTCCCAAGCAAACATGGAGCGATGGTGATGCTTACGATGCTACTGCTGACAAGTTGGCTGCTATGTTCAATGAAAACTTCGAAAGATATTCCGAGGGTGTTTCAGCCGAAGTTAATGCTGCTGCTCCGGTCCTAAATTGAGCAAAATGTGCACTGTTGTGCATCATGGCGTAAAACCGTAGTTTGATAGCGAACCAGTGGCAGGGGTACAACGTGAGGGCCATGCGTACACGTACAATCCTTCTTGCCAGCCTGATGATAATGATGTCCATGACTCCGCTAGTTTCAGCAGATTATGAGAAGGGAATTGAACAAGGAAAAGAGTTCGATGATTCGCCGATTTTCGATCTGCCTGCAAAGACAATCGATTCGGTTGGACCAAGAATCGACACCGGGGCATCAGGCCGCGCGCCGTGTAGTACTGTACAAACAGATGCTGGCTCGGCAGGAGATGCAGGAAACACCAGTACAACTGCAAAGAGCTTGGGTACCGACCCTACAAACGGTCCAAGTGGAGTAACCGGTTGCGTAGATGCTAACGATCCTGAAGACATGTACAGCATTACCACGACTTCAGGTAAGGAAGTTGATGTTGAACTCGTTGTTCCAACAGGCGCTGACTTCGACCTGTACTTAGTGGATGCAACCAAATCTACATTCTATGATTACTCCGAGTACAACGACCCTCTGGAGCAAGTAACCACTGGCGGCACTGCACTGGAAGGAAATGCTACTACATTCTATGTTTGGATAAATGCATACAGTGGAGATGGAACCTACACATTGCGAGTTTGGACCAACAATTCAACCCCTAAACCAGACATCACTGTCTCAATGGTTGACATCCCTGTCAAGGCACAAGCAGGTGACACTGTTACTGTAAACTACACTGTAGAAAACTTAGCAAACAACTCATCCGCAACAACCGGAGCATTCGATGTGTTCTTCATCCTTTCAACAGATACTACCTATGATTTCGCTGATGAATTACTTGACGATGTATCCAACGAGGCTGATTTGGGCGCTGGTGCAACAAGAAATACCTCAATGAGTATTACTCTTCCATCCAATTTGACCAACGATTCCTATTATTGGCTAGTTTGGGCTGATGGATATGGGAACATTACTGAAAGTAACTCGTCCAACAATAACATGTGGTCAACTGGAGTTATGGTTGTCGGAAATGATTGTACTGACCTCTTGGGAGGTACACAAAATGATGGTGGCCTTGGAGCGGATGCGGGCAATGATGCTGCTAATGCGTCCAACATGGGCAGTAACGTGACATCGTCATACACCGGCTGTATGGATGGTGCCGATGGTGATGACGTCTACGCCTTCGATGTACCCGCAGGTTATTTCCTCGAAGTTGCACTAGATGCGGAAGACCAAACCTCTGACCTTGATTTGTTCATTCACTATTCCAACGGTTCAGAAGTCGACCGAGGATACACCTCCTCATATCCTGAAACTGCTACTGCAAAATTAACAGATTACGAAGGAGTTGGCGGAACATATTACGTCAATGTATCCCACTATTCCGGAGTGTCAAATTACACTCTCGATGTCTGGACTAACCAGAGTATTCCTGCACCGGACTATACTATCGATACTGTAACTAGCGCTGGAAGCGGGCAACCAGGAGACATGTTTGATGTCACAGCTGTTCTAGAGAATGAAGGAACCGTTGACGGAGTTTCAAGCGTAGAATTGACTGTAATTCTTTCAGTGAACACTGGCGTAGACTGGTATGACCATGAAATTGGTTCCACAACCACTAGCGGAATCCCGGTTGATACTAACACTAGCGTGACTATCAGTTCTACAATTCCAGCAGATATCGTAGAAGGCGGATATTACCTCTACGTGGTAGCTGACCAAGACGACCTAATCCTTGAGAGGGATGAGGATAACAATCAACAAACTCGAACCGGGCAATTCACTGTTGGAAATGCAGAAACCTCTTGCGCAACTCAAAATGATGCTGGAATGGGTGGCGATGCTGCCAACAACTCAGCAGGTGCTTTCGACTTAGGAAACTACGCTGATGCGGAGTACCGCGGCTGTATTGATTCGAGCGACACTGCAGACCATTACACAATTACTATCGGCGCAGGTCAGAATCTGAATATCACTCTCGTCGATCCTCCGTCCGGTGCTGTAAACCTCGCATTGCTGGACTCAAGCGGTGTTGAAGTAGATTCAGATATTGGTTTGTTTTCAGACTCCGAAGTTACAACCGTTGGCACCTCTAGCGATGGCGTGGCTGGAACCTACACGATTATGGTGAACCGTTCAACGGTCTTCTGGGAATCTGGCGGAGCTGGAACATACAGACTTCTTATCGGAACCCCGGCAGGATATGATGCGCCATTCACATGTGTCGGACACTCTGATGCTGGAACAGGCACCGATGCTGGGACAGATATGACGAATGCAATTCCGCTCGGATCCAACCCGTCAATGATGGGACAGGGCTGCTTAGATGGCCAAGATTCCTCTGACGCATACCAATTCAATCTTGAGGATTACAACAACATCAACGTGATGTTCTCACCGGATATGGGCTTGCCATTCACAGCAAATCTATACGATGAAGAAAGCAACATGGTCGCTGGTTGGAATGGTACAGAATGGATGTCAATGGGCGATTCAGAATATGAAGGACAAAACGGAATGTTCACTCTAGTTATCGACTCTGCTGGAGGAGAGGGGTACTACAACGTCTCAATCAATTCCATGCCTCCTGCACCCGCTGACCTTGCAGTCAGTAACTTATCATGTGGTGCAGAAATGGTTAGCAACGAGGAATTGTTCTATTCATTCGAAATACACAACTTGCGCGGTCCTGCAGTAGGAAATTTCAATTGGAGTTTAGATTTAGTCGATGAAACTGGAGTTGTTGTAGCACAAATCGACTCGTCAACTATGGGTACATACTCAACATATGGACAGATGGTCCTTGAGAGAGCATCATCGACATTCATCGACGCAACTACTGCATCGGGAACATATTCGTGCCACGTAATGATCAACATGGACCGTGCTGTCGATGAGGTTGAACTCATCAACAATGAAATGATGGGAGAGAATTTCACTATTCAAAACGAAGAAGAATTGTGGGCAAACGACGTTGACAGAGACGGTTACAACACAACGGATACTGGCGACGGAATCGTTGACGATTGTCCTGACAAGTACGGAGAAAGTTGGGGAGACCGCTATGGCTGTGCTGACCTTGACGGAGACGGTTGGTCCAACCAAAACGACTTCTCTCCACTGGATGAAAGCCAGTGGATTGACGAAGATGAAGATGGATTTGGAGACAACAGCTCTGGATACCTAGGAGACCAATGCCCTGGCGTATCCGGTGTCGAAAATGGAGAAGGTGGAGATGGATGTCCGCCTCCATTCTTTGATACCGATGGCGATGGCGTCCAGGATTCTGATGACGATTGTGACTCCACTCCTGCGGATGCAGTAGTTGACGAGAACGGTTGTGAGGTCGATACTGACGGTGACGGTGTAGTTGATTCAATGGATGATTGTCCAGCAACCGCAGTTAACGTGACTGTCGACTCAGTCGGTTGTGAAGTAGTCGACAACAATGGCGGCGGTACTGGTAACAACGGTGGAACCGACAATGGAGGAGGCACTGACAACAATGGTGGTTCAGGAACCGGAGACGGTGGAGAAAGCACGGATGACTCTGCAGAAGGCAGCACCGATGTTGTGATGATTGGAGGGGTCGGTTTCGGTGTTGTGATTATAATTCTACTAACCTTCTTGATTGTTAGAAAGGGCCGTGGCGGCGATGGCATTGCTGGCGATTCATACGCTAACGCAGCGTTTGACCAACCTATGGGTGGATTAGCTGCTGCAGACCCAAGTATCACGCCAGAGCAGTTGCAATACGAACAGCAACTATTGGCTCATGGTTACACAGCAGAACAAGCAAGAGCATATGCTGACCAGCATTTCCGCCCTTGGCTTAACCAATGATTAAANCATAGCAAGGGTCATCAACGGGCTTCGCCTAGACCGTGTTATGACAGACGTCATTATGCAAACAAGTGCCGGTGATATCCGAATTAGGTTATTCACCAATGAAGCCCCAGATACAACAGCNAATTTTCTTCGCCTAGTCGATGATGGATACTACAACGGACTNCACTTCCACAGAGTCATTGAGCAATTTATGATTCAAGGAGGATGCCCACACTCAAAGGACCCAATGAGCCGAATGGCTGGAACTGGCGGCCCTGGCTGGAAGATTCCTTGCGAGGCAAGTGCCCTATCCTTGAAGCATGACCGCCCTGGTGTTCTCTCAATGGCTAATGCTGGCCGCNATACAGGTGGCTCGCAATTCTTCCTAACTACCGTTGCAACCCCATGGCTAAATGGNAACCACGCTGTTTTCGGNGAAGTTGTTGATGGAATGAACGTCGTTAAGACAATCGAAGGCTGCAGAAAACTTCCTGGAGACAGGCCTGCGCAACCTCAACAAATCATCTCAGTTACCAGAGCATGAGGTGAGATGGTGGTCGGCCTCGCCATTCACGGTGGAGCTGGCGGTGACGGTCCGTGGAAAGGTCCAACAGATTTGGATCCACAACGCATAGCATGCATGCAGAGCGTTCTCACTACAGTGGGATCAATGTTAGAGGATGGCATTGATGCGCTAGAAGCGGTTACTATCGCTGTTGAAATGTTGGAAAGTGAACCACTGTTCAATGCTGGAATCGGTTCTGTTATCGCAGCTGATGGAAGTGTTACAATGGATGCAAGTATCATGCGTGGTAATGATGCTGCCGCAGGTTCAGTTGTCAATGTTAAAAAAATCAGGCATCCAATTCGTGCTGCAAAAATGGTCCTTGACAATAACTGGCCCGTAATGTTGAACGGGGCTGCTGCTGATGACTTCGCAATCAAAAATGGTGTTGAAGAGGTTTCACAAGAATGGTTGATCACTGATTTACGTCAAGCCCAATGGAAGAAGTGGAAGGATGCGAAATCAAGACCTGGTTCGACCGATGAAGATGATGAGGCTATACTTGACCACGATGGCGAAGGGATGGGAACTGTCGGTGCAGTTGCAATAGATTCGAAGGGCGTTCTTGCCGCTGCAACAAGCACAGGTGGGATGACTGGAAAGCCTGATGGAAGAATCGGAGACACCCCCATTATTGGCGCTGGAACTTGGGCAGACAGCAGAGTGGCAGTTTCGTGTACTGGTGTTGGTGAAGCCTTCATCAGAACTTGTGCGGCGCACGAAGTCGCTACTAGAGTAAAAGCGGGAGATTCACTTGCAGAGGCCTGTGAAAATATGCTAGATATGGTAGCTCCACTCGGTGGCCGTGGCGGAGTTATCGCCATAGATTCAGAGGGGAATATTGCGATTCCATTTCAGACAATGCTGATGTATCGAGGCTATTGGAAAAATGGAGAAGTTATGACTGGCATCGGTCCAGATTTATCTTCTCAATGAGTTGTAAATTTCCAAATCGCTTTGGTTGGATTCTTCGATTTTTATTTCGCTAGGCGGCTGGAATTTCTTTTTCTTCAGGTAATTGAACAACCTGAACCACCTGAGTTTTGCAAACAGAATCATGGCTCTCTTTGAATCTCCAAATGTAGGATGAGTGGTGTCGCTTTCCTTAGGCCATCCAAGTTCATCTAAAGCTTCCATGCCGTCTTCAGCGACAATCACATGGTCGAACAATTTGAGGTTGGATTTCGCTTTATTGGAGTCTAGTTCTCCACGTGCGAAGATTTTGGTATAGTATTCAGGAGAAGAATGAAGGTGGCCTTCTGCAAGGTATTCTTGATATGATGCGGCTTTAGTCCACATCCAATAGTGGTCGTAATTGTAATTTGAAACCAATCTCTTGATTGGGTGTCTAAGGCATGTTAGCATGGTTACTCTTTCGTCCTTGGCCAGAGTTTCATAATCTGGCCCGCCCCATTCACATGCAACAAATGTAACTCCTTTCTCTTCACATTCGTCTATGAATGATGTCAACTCGCTAGAGTTCATTTTCCACAACGGAATTACTTCGCCATTATTGACTGGATTTCCATTCTCGTGGTTTGGCCAAAACGTCTCTCCGTTGGCCATCGCTCGTCTAATCACATAAGTTCCAGCAGCTTTGTGCAAATGCTGGAACCAAACGAGACGGTAAGCGGCCATTATTCTCTGCTCGAGATTCTCACCTTTGACGCTTACTAGAGGGAAAGGGACATGGACGGTCGGCTATGCCGTATGTACATGGGAGAGGTACGAATAGAAGCTGACACCATGGGTGAACTAGAAGTTCCTGCTGACCGATACTATGGTTGTCAGACCGCTAGGTCTCTAATCAACTTCGATATTGGTGATGACAAAATGCCAAGAGGCGTCATACGTGCCTTTGGCATACTAAAACAGGCTGCTGCGAAGGTTAATTCTGATTTAGGACAATTAGATGGAAAGGTTGCAAAACTCATTATTTCTGCTGCTGAAGAAGTAATCAATGGTGAATTAGATGACCATTTTCCGCTGAGGGTTTGGCAAACAGGTTCCGGTACACAATCTAACATGAATACCAATGAAGTCATTGCAAATAGGGCCATTGAAATGGCGGGTGGAGTTCTTGGTTCCAAGTCACCAGTTCATCCAAATGACCACGTNAATCGTGCTCAATCATCGAATGATACATTTCCTACAGCTATGCATATTGCAAGTGCTGAAGCGATTACTAGCGAACTAATTCCTAGTTTGGTNTTACTTAGAGATGCTCTTGCAAAAAAGTCTGATGAGTGGTCAGATATTGTCAAAATTGGCAGAACNCATCTAATGGATGCTGTGCCNCTCACACTNGGACAAGAAGCGAGTGGNTGGGTTGCTCAATTAGACGCAGACATNCGAAGANTNGAGTTCGCTTTGGAAGANTTGCATGAATTAGCATTAGGNGGAACTGCAGTTGGAACCGGGTTNAANACCCATCCAGAATTCGCAAATCGAGTGGCATCTGCGATTGCATTGAAAACCAATCTTCCATTCGTTTCAGCACCGAATAAGTTCTCGCAATTAGCAGCGCATGATGCGATTGTTGCTGCAAGTGGTGCACTGAACACATTAGCGGTAAGTCTGATGAAAATTGCCAACGACATTAGGTGGCTAGGTTCTGGCCCGAGATGTGGATTGCAGGAGCTTTCTCTACCAGCAAACGAGCCTGGTTCTTCCATCATGCCGGGTAAAGTGAACCCAACTCAATCAGAAGCGATGACGATGGTTTGTTGCCAGGTAATGGGTAACCACACAGCAATAACAGTGGGTGGAAGCCAAGGAAATTTCGAATTGAATGTATTCAAACCGATGATGATTCACAACTTACTGCACAGTGTAAGGATTCTGTCTGATTCAATGCGAGCTTTCAGAACAAAATGTGTTGAAGGGATTGAACCCAATGAAGGGATGATCAAGAATCATCTGGAAAATTCATTGATGTTAGTAACAGCATTGAACAATCATATCGGTTATGACAAAGCAGCCAAGATTGCCAAAAAGGCTCACGAAGAAGGCACTACTCTAAGAGAAGCCGCACTTGAGCTTGGCTATCTTAGCAATGAAGAGTTTGACCAATGGGTTCGACCAGAGGAAATGACTGGCTCAAATTAATCACTAGTCAAAAGTGGTTGTAAGAAGAAAAATGACCCTTAACAGTCATAAGCGGAACGCACTGGCACCCGTTTACCTGTGAGAGCAGGATGGGAGAACTGGCAAGGGGGTTTCATCCGGGTGGGATATCTGCCCCCTTGCCAGCCTCCGCTGGTGGCTGCCGGGTCGTCGTCACCTTCTTCTACTCCGAAGAGTATCTTCCAGATCGTTGACGCCTTGTTGCCAAGACGCCTTCTTCCCAGCGGCCGGGTTTCTGTTCACCTTCCACCGAAGTGGTTAGTTCCCAGGGTGGTATCGATTCGTGCTTCCCGAAGGTTGCCTTCTTCTCTACCGGTTGCCGTTTCTCGCATTCACACCGAAGTGTTCCTGTTTGATACAGCGTGTCGTCCGTTTCCTGAAGCGAGCTTCAGATTCGGTTTCGACGTGGAGGTCCGTTTCCACCTACTTCCGAAGAAGTAGGTGGCGCGGTTACCGTCCGTGGCGTCCGTTTTCAGTTCTGCTTCCCGAAGGTTGCTTTCCTGGCTCGGTTTCGCCGTGCCGTTATTTGTGACAGAGGTTGTCCCGAAGAACTGTTACTATCACTCCTACCGGCGATGCACAGTTGTTGGTACTTCTGCAACTAGGTCGCAGCCCTCCCTGTACCACACTTCCCGAAGGTTGTGTGGTTGACTCTTTGCCGAAGCTTGGAGTCATCCTGTGGGCGGGGGAACTTACGATCTCCGAAAAGTCCGTATCTTCCCTGACGCCTCACTCGCTCTGTCTCCAGAGTTT
>PBXT01000021.1 GCA_002727695.1 Methanobacteriota archaeon
TCTACTCCGAAGAGTATCTTCCAGATCGTTGACGCCTTGTTGCCAAGACGCCTTCTTCCCAGCGGCCGGGTTTCTGTTCGCTTTCCACCGAAGTGGTTAGCTCCCAGGGTGGTATCGATTCGTGCTTCCCGAAGGTCGCCTTCTTCTCTACCGGTTGCCGTTTCTCGCATTCCCACCGAAGTGTTCCTGTTTGATCAGGCGTGTCGCCCGTTTTCTGAAGCGAGCTTCAGATTCGGTTTCGACGTGGAGGTCCGTTTCCACCTGCTTCCGAAGAAGCAGGTGGCGCGGTTACCGTCCGTGGCGTCCGTTTCCAGTTCTGCTTCCCGAAGGTTGCTTTCCTGGCTCGGTTTCACCGTGCCGTTATTTGTGACAGAGGTTGTCCCGAAGAACTGTTACTGCCACTCCTACCGGCGATGCACAGTCATTGGTACTTCTGCAACTAGGTTGCAGCCCTCCCTGTACCACACTTCCCGAAGGTTGTGTGGCTGACTCTTTGCCGAAGCTTTGAGTCATCCTGTGGGCGGGGGAACTTGCGATCTCCGAAAAGTCCGCATCTTCCCTGACGCCTCACTCGCTCTGTCTCCAGAGTTTGTGACCAACACTTTGCTCGGTTTGAGCAGGCCGGTTGGCAAGGGTCCCGGAGGCTTTCCGANGAAGTCCTCCACCACTCCTTGNGGAGCGGCACTTTTCCCTTGNGGNGAGGAGGCAAATAAACTTTNCGCTTTTTNTGGCCCTTTTCCACCGGAAATGAGGGGTTGCGAGCAANATTTCCACTGCTTCCNATGGAGATTTTGTGCAATAAATAACANTATTTTCGCAAAGATCTGAGCTTNGCTGCAAGGGCAGAATTTCTANTATTNTCTTCGCNTTTTNCNTGNTTTGAGCGACGTTCGAAATAANTCNCTTTCCCANACCAANANTTGNCCATCCTCAAATCCAAAAGCNATTCGATTTTCTGAANAATCAGAAACCCTAGGACGACTAGTTTCTATTGAAACCAACAGTTCGCCCGAANTGGCCCTCACTTCTACATTCCCACTCAAAGAATTCCAACGTCCACACCAATGCAAATCATCGAATCCTGCAGCCTGAGTTGTGATTTGGCAGCCACTAGCTGCCCAAATCTGTTCTGAGTTTGGAGTTCTAGCGACTAGGTCTCCGTTATCCAATGCAGCAACAAATCCCTGCTCNATACAGGTCAAAGATTCAATTGAAGTGGATTCTTTGCTGATTTCTTCACCCTTGAATGATGATATTGTCCCATCTGCATGGCCGAACAAAATATTCTCTCGCCCTGACAGACCACACATAACCGGTGAATTGCTGGGTAATTCTCTGTGTTCACCGTCAACCAATAATCCGCATTTAGGACGGCCAAGTGCCAGAATTAGATTTTCATTTGAATGCAAAAACCATGGTCTTTCATCCATACGTGTAACTTCAATCAATTCCCCATCTAGCGAAAATTGCCATAATGCACTCTCCATGAAATCTCCATGTTCAATATCATAAACGCTAGATGTTGCAATAATTTTGTTATTATGAAATGCGAGTAAATCGGCTGAACCTTCCAATGCATTACTCCATAGAATGTCGCCCGATTTTACACAAGTAATGTGCAGGCCAGAAGTGACTACTACCAATTCACCAATTCGGATGATTGTCTCAATTCTGTCCTCGCATTGAGCAGACCAAAGAATGTCACCATCGCCATTCCACATCTTGAGAGAACCATCCCAGCCTCCCGCAATAATCGAATCATCTTCTAGGTCGATGGAACTGACTGGCTGGCCCAAATCTCGAATCATCCAGGCCGCCTGAATCAAATCCATAACAGGCCTAAGCCGGATTGAGTCAATAGGATGTCGGCTTCAAGCATCGAGAATAATCGTCTTGCGAGGTACTGTGAATGTCAGGGCGAATGCCATTACTGAGAATAAGCAGGCGCTATAGTAGTGTCCGGCAGTAAAGAATACCAGAACACAAGAGGTCTGAATCATTCCTCGGGAGCCTTTCTTGATTCCAAAGAATGCGAAACCTGCAGCAATTAGTGCTAATCCAATCATAGCCCAACCGACCATTATGTACAATCCAGCTGCTGATTCGTCGAGTAGTGGGAAGTCCATTTGTTCATCGAAGTAACTTATTGTCCTCACACATGATCCATCCGCGTAGTTTCCTTTACATTCAACTTCAGAAAACTCTACGGTTTCTGGAACATCGAAATCGATAGTTGTAAAGCCTGTTTTCTCAAAGAATGATGGTGGGTTCAAAATCAATCTATGCCTCACAGCATCATGTTTACCATCGTCATTATGCCGTTTAATTTCGATAGAAGTTAGACCAGGAGTTGCGCCTGTGAATTCGAAATAACCATTTTCATCAGTNGCGGTTTCTAGTGGCACATCGATAATCCCGTCAGCGGTTTTGTGCTCTAGTAATACTGTTGCATTTACCAGTGGCTCTCCGCCCGAAGTAATTGTGCCAGAAAATTCAGCTGAATCATGCGGCGCTCCCTTCGCCATTCCGTTTATCCACTCGTGTGGCCTTACCAGTCCAGATTCCGGATTAATGAAATCTAAACCATTAGCGAATCCAAGAGCGCAAATTACGAAAACGAAAATCCCAATCATGCGCAAAACTGGATGCCCGTCTTCGCTTTTTATTTCGAATGCGACACCGCTTGATTGGAAAACCGGCTCTTCTTCGGGAAGAGAGGGTACATCCTCAAGCAGTTCGGACATGCTTGGTCCTAAGCAGCGGTCCTACTTGATTGAAATGCGTCCGTTGGACTTGGAAATCAATTTCATCATCTCTGCTTTTCCACACCAAAGAGTCAACTCAAGGTCATTCTTTTCAGTGACTATTCCCAAATCGTATATCTGACTAACATAAGCCTCGGCACTGCGTTCATCATCATCGCCTTTTGATACAACTAGTGTGGTCTTTGGCCCGTATAGAGAATACATGATTGATTCTCTCAATTCATCCATGCCTTGTCCGTCATGCGATGATACAACTAGCGGTTCCGTCATCCCCATCGAGTTAACAATCTCGATTGCNGATTCGATATTTCCTCCAAGGTCGGACTTTGTCAATACAACCTTGATATTCATTCCCGACTCGTCTCCCCTCTCCAAAACCTCGCGTCGGGTGGTTGACAATTTCCTTCTAAACTCGTCTGGCTCATCGCTGCTATCCACCACAAGTAAGAGCAAATCACATTGCAAGGATTCATCTAAGGTTGCATGGAAAGCATCTAGTAAATCAGAGGGCAGTTCGTCGATGAAACCAATTGTATCTGCCAAAAGGACTCTTGGACTCATCTCCATTCTGCCAACAGTGGTTTCCAAAGTTGAGAATAATTTGTCCTCAACCAAAACCTGTTTTCCAGACAAGGCGAGGAATAGAGATGATTTACCTGCATTTGTGTATCCTGCAAGCCCGACGGTTCTAGCACCGCCTCTCGCTCTCTGACGCCTTCTTTCACTACGCGCCAGTGCGTGCTTTTTCTGCTTTCTTCTAAGTTGAGATAGCTCCCTGGACACCGTTTCTAAAACTCCCCGGATCCCTTGTTGACCTGCACCGCCAAAACCTGCTCTCTCACCGGTTGTTTGCTGGTTTACCAATTCACGTAATACACTGCGGTCGGCCAGTAATTGAGCGATTCTAACTTGAGTTCTAGCCTCAACGCTACCTGCATGAGAAATGAATAATGAAAGCAGTAGTCTCACTCTATCCCACACTTCCACTTGGACCGATTCATGAACATTCACTAGTTGTCTGGGAGATGCATTAGAATGAATGATGACTAAGTCGACGCCGTGCCAAGGGTGGCCTTCGACTGCGCTGGTAATTTCATCAGCCACGTCTTGTAATCGGCCCTTTCCAAAATATGTCCTAGGGTCGTCATTTCCCTTTTGATATTGAATGTCAACGATCTCGATGCCCATCGTTTCGGCTAATGCAAGCAATTCTGCAGGGTTGCCATCCCTATGCATCAATACCGCCCTGCGACCTTGATGATTTGTGCGAGCCTCGCCAAGAGCTACGCCACCGGTTCCTGCAAGGACCTGGATTGGCTCATCCATAAACATGCGAGAGCCACTNACTGAAAGAACCCTTGTGATATCGTAACGCTCATTGAGGGGATGCTGTAGTTCANNCNATGGCCGATAAGTGCTCAACCACCCTCGAGTGGCGCGGTTCTGCGGAAATCGGTCTTCATTTGTCTAGCCTGATTCCTGAAGGNTTGGAGTATGAGTTAACAGAAGAAAGTGGAGAGTCAATTTTAGTAGTGAATGTNACTGCAGATAGTTTGGAAACNCTGAGAGAATCGGTTGACAATTTGCTGACAATTTTCTCCGATCAGGACGAGTGAAGGTCGAGAATTACTGGTGCGTGGTCGCTTACCTCAAGCCCGCCCTGCCTATCGATTTCTACAGATTTAGTCTTCTCTTTAGCAGCCTTATTTCCAAGAAGATAGTCAATTCTCCAACCCCTGTCCTTAGCACGTGCCTGTCCTCGATTTGACCACCATGAGTAAACCTTGGCGTCTGGACCAACATGCTCTCTAAACAAATCGTGCCATCCATCGCCCAGCAAATCGGTGAACCATTCTCTTTCGTGTGGTAGGAACCCGCTAGATTTTGCGTTACCTTTTGCATTCCAGATGTCATTNTCAGTATGTGCAATGTTGAGGTCTCCTGCTACAATTACTGGTTTATCTGAATCAAACATCGGCTTGATGAAGTCTCTCCACTGTGCCATCCAGTCTTCTTTGTATCTCTGCCTTTCTTCCTTGGAAGAGCCGCTTGGAAGGTAGGTGTTGACTAGAGTGATGTCACCGTGCTGGGTTACAAGCACTCTGCCCTCTGAGTCTTCAGGGTCAAGGCTACCTTTCATGCCTCTGCCTATCTCTTTCATGTCTACTCGGGAAATGGTCGAAACTCCGGAATATCCTTTCTTCTCTGCAGGATGTAGGATCATCTCACTATCTGCTGGAGGCGCCCATTTTGGTGGCAATTGTTCTGGTAAACAGCGCACTTCTTGGAGCATCCAAATGTCTGCATCAATCTTCTCAACAAACTTGTCGAACCCCTTGCGAATTGCGGCCCGAATGCCATTAACGTTCCAAGTGACTATTCGCATGTTGGGCTGTCATGCTAGACGGTGCTTCAAATCACCCCATCCGAAAGATGNCCTCTAGAATCCGTAATTGTGATGGATTTGTTTTCTCTCTTTGTTATAATATGAGAGCGCCATCCAGAAACTCTCTCGTCTAGTAAATCCTCAATCGCTTCAACCCCGCCAGATAATGCAATGCAGGAGAAATGGCTCATCCCTGGTGCTTTCTTAGTATGAATTGCAGCTAAATCGAGAATCGCTACATCCCCTTTGACTAAACCGTGTAATCCTTTGAGGGGGCGGTTGTCCAATACCACATCTAACGTTGAAACCTTAACCGATTCACCCACGGATGCGCCATCACACATTCGAACTTCATCGGCTTCGATTTTGAGGCCTTTGGAGGTAATCACTCCTCCTTCATATGTGTCGGTAATTTTCATTCCGGTTTGAATTGGCACTCCTACCTCTTCCAAAGTCGATGCTAGCCGGCCGATAAGGCCAGACCAACCTTCTCCTACAACGCACAAACGGCCTTTTAGCAATGCTTGCCTCCTCTCGGGGATATCTTGTCCCCATCCCGAAATTAGTCGCATTGCATCCTCNCTGATTGGGTCNTTNCCTAGTTTCAAATTCAGCATTTCTTTTGGACTATTTATNGGGTAAAGANNCCCNTGTCCNACNATTAGTACCTTATTNGGNCTCAACGGTCTAAGTGAAGGTTTGACTTTGCTAACNTTCTTGACCATCTTGTGAAATTCNCCNCCTTTGAGCAATAGATGAGGTCCGTGTTCCAANTGATGTCCAAATGATTCCTCNCTAGTGCCNCGNCCACCAATTCGTTTGCGTTTTTCAACAATGAAAACCTGGTTTTTTGCTATGTGTTCACGGGCTGCTGTAACAAGTCCGTGGATTCCAGCACCCACCACTAGCACCCGCTTCATGGACACCCGACAGGGTGCATAATCATCAAATCCTCGCACCTTTAGCCACAATTATGCCCGACAAACCGCGACCCCCTCATGATAGGGGCTCCAAATTGTGGGATGCCTCAGAAGGCCCTAGTCGACTACTACTGTCCAGCATGGATAGATGGACAAGTGCTCTGCTAGCAGATGATGGCGTCGACATGCCCTTCATGGGTGGAAGTGACAATGTTGAGGCNAAAATAATCGCAAGAAGTAGCGGCATTTTAGCCGGATGTGCTGCCGTCGACCATATGATTCAAATTTGGGCAGGAAGTCTGCAAATTTCATGGAGCCACGGCGAAGGAAGGAGCGTGGGATCTGGAGATGAAATTGCTACAATAAGTGGTGACAAGGAAGCGGTACTGGCTCTTGAGAGAACGATCCTAAACATTCTCGGGCAGTTATCTGGGATTGCAACTGAAGCNAAAAAATGGTCTTCGAAAGCGCCTGGGCAAATCGCTTGTACTCGCAAAACGATTTGGGGCCTTCTCGACAAGTGGGCTGTTCACTTAGGGGGAGGTCTTACTCATAGATTAACCAAGCAAGATGCTGTAATGATCAAAGAAAACGACCTTGCGGTGATGTATCCAGAAATCGATAACAATGGTGCGCGAATTTCGAAATACTTAGGTGAAGTAAATCCTGATGATTGCGGAGCATTCATTGAGGTTGAAGTTCGAGAAGAAAAAGAAGCCATTATGGCTGCATTTACTTGGTCTGAAAGAAGAATGATGGATGGTTATGACCGCCTAGTAATTATGCTAGACAATTTCAATCCAGAGCGCTGTAAAGCGGTNGCTGATGAACTAACTGAAATGGGCCTTCGTGAGCATGTTGTTCTTGAAGCAAGTGGCGGCATTTTACTTGAGAACATAGAAGATTGGAGAGAGTGTGGGCTAGATGTACTATCGACTAGTACAATCAACCGCGGAACAACTCCACTAGATTTGTCAATGTTAGTAGAAGAATTGTGAGGAATGAAAATGTCTGATGAAGAGAATGTTGTAGACCCGTCGCATCCACGATATGAATCGTTGATGATGAGAAAGAAAGTGGCTGATGCAGGAGCGAAAGGTATGCTCGCAGATTCTGCAATGATTGCTCATGGTAGAGGAGAAGCCTTCGACTATCTTCTCGGTGAGCAAACCATACCTTCGGCTAGAGAAGCTACTAGAGAAGCCGCTGCTAGATTAGCCCGTGCTAGAAAGCCAGTGCTATCATTGAATGGAAACGCTATTGCGCTTGCAGGACAAGAGTTCCTGACTATTGCTAGCCAACTAAATTGCCCTGTTGAAATTAACATCTTTTACCGCACACCTGAAAGAATGGGAGCGTTATTGGGTCACCTGAAAATGCTTAATGTGAAATTGGGATTAGATGTAGAAATTCTTGGCGGCGTTCCTGATGCCAGAATCGAAGGCCTTGAAGGCCCGAGAGGGGCTTGTCAGAGTAACGGAATATTCGAAGCTGATACAATTCTTGTTCCGCTAGAAGATGGCGATAGGTGTGAGGCTCTAGTCGCAATGGGTAAAGAAGTCCTAGTAATCGACCTTAACCCACTATCGCGCTCATCAAGAGGGGGCACCGTAGGGATTGTTGACGAAGTAACTAGAGTTGCGAAGAATCTGATTCAAATGATTCCTCAAAGGCCAGAACCTACTGAGTGGAATAACAATCAAGCGTTGCAAGCGGCGCTGAACCACATCACATCTTCGATGGCAAACAGATTTGTGTGAAATCAAAGCTCTTGCAACTTGTTTGCCAATATGCTACTGATAGACTCTCCAACACCACTACAAGTTGCTGTTCCGCCTAGATCGTAGGTCAAAGATTTGCCATCCTTAAGATGCTCAGCCACACTGTCATCGATTAATTGTGCAACTTGCACTAAGCCTTCTTCTCCATTCCTACGGCCAAGCCAGTCTAGCATCATCTGGATTGAATTGATGCTTGCAATAGGATTCACTTTGTTCTGACCTGCATGCTTTGGAGCGCTTCCATGGACCGGTTCAAAGAATGCGTGATTATCCCCGACATTACCTGATGCAGCCATTCCCATTCCGCCTTGCAAAACTGCTCCTAAATCAGTAGCTATGTCTCCAAACATATTCGAAAGTACAACTACATCGTAATACTCTGGAGTTCTGGTTAACCATTGCATGAAGGCGTCGATGTAGCCATGGTCGGTNCCAATGGATGGGTACGATGTTGCAACATTGTCGAAAACCCTGCGGAATAATTGGCAGCCTCTAGTGACATTGCTCTTATCGATACAAGATACTCGACTAACTCCATCGCTTGGNGCACCATTTCTAGTTTGGGCGATTTCAAAACCCATTCTAACCAAGCGCTCAGTTCCTTTGGATGAAATCGGCCTAGGGTCGTATGCTACTTCACCTTCAAGACCGGGGAATGTCATCTCTGGAGGAGTGTATTCTTCTCGGCCAAGTGCTCTATCTGCACTACGGCGAAGGAGTGAATGGTACAACCCTTCAGTATTTTCTCGCAGGACTGTCATGTCGACCATGCCCGGCTCCCAAATTTGTGTAAACTTTCCGTGTACTTTGTGCGGAACGCCTTCATACAATTTGATCGGTCTAACGTTAGCGTACAAATCTAGACCTGCCCTCATTCCCAAAATTACGGAGCCACCAGCGAGATCGCCATTTGGTAATCTAGCACCTGGATGTCCAATTGCTCCCAAGAAAATTGCATCCGCTTCATCTCGGCAAAACTCGAATGAGCCTTCTGCCCATTCTTCGCCTGTTTCTTTGTAATGTTGGCCGCCACATGGGATTGTAACTTGTTCAAACCCGTGATTGGTGTGAGCTTGCACGGTATCTAGAATCCGCATCGCTTCGATTGCAACTTCCCTGCCTGTTCCGTCGCCGGGCAAAATCGCGATGCGGTGGTCGCTCATACCCACGGCAAAAGGAGCACCTAAATGAACGCGCGCCCGGGGAAAGTTGCCGATTTAGAGAGGCTGGTGTCCATTGGAGAGTGAAATTAGTCATAGTAAGCGCGCAGTGATACACTATTCCAATAGAAGCGAACCTACAGGGCCATACTGTACCTTTATGGAGCGCCACGATGAGGCTAATAGCATGGCTGAGGACAGTCGCGATAAATCTGAGAGAAGGTTGCGTTTGGACCAAATGCCGCNTGCTGTCAAACGTCTTGTTGATACCATGATTGGAATTGACCCAAACTTCGAAATTGAAGACTGGNTAATCCAGAAGGCAAACGAAGATTTAGCACTAATTGAATTGGATATTGAGCGAGAGAGAAAACAACTAGAGCAACGTATCCACAGACTTGAATCCCTCGCCAAGAGATTGGCTCCCGAAGATATTCGAGAAGTACCTAAAGGACAAACCAATCTCTTCGATTGCTTTGACATCCCCTTACCTTTGAAACACCTTACAGATAGAATCGAAGATATCACCAATGAAGAGCCACACCCTGCTGGTACTTTCATCAATCTGCTTCCAAACGATGGTTGTGACGACCCATTGCTTGCAGTAACCGCCCAAATGATGTTGATTGTTGCTCAAGAAAAGGTGGGGAAAGGTGCGAGTTGGATTGATTTGGAGGACCTATTTTCTCCGCTTATCGAAAACGGAATTTCACAAGAAGAATGTGACGAAGCCTTGGACCACTTATTGATCACAAGTCAGATTCATGAAATCGATGATGATTGCTTCATTCCTGATGAATGAGCGTGGGAGCCCAAGGACACCCTACTTCGGTTCAATATATACCGGAGTCGTATCTAATTCTGATGGGCCTAATACGATCAACAATCATTGGTGTTTCAGCGTGGTGGATGATGGTTATCCTAG
Source organism: Methanobacteriota archaeon (assembly GCA_002727695.1). The sequence goes on from PBXT01000021.1 coordinate 9,938, forward strand.
AGGTTAAACCACATGTAGCAATTGGAGTGGGTATTTTTTCAGCGTTTATGTCAGAATCAATGATTCAGGCGAGTGCAAGAAGCCACCTACGTCACAAAGCTACATCCCTGCAATCCGAACTAAATATTGCAATTGGACAAATAACCGATATGAAAAGGGCTCTTGATATCACCACCAAAGACCTTAGAGAAGCCCTGGATGAATTACACCGCAGAGATGCGATAGGTAGCCCTGCTGCCAGGGAGTTACTAGCTCGTCAAGAGGAGGCGATGGAGGCACAAAAGACCGCTCTTGAAGTATCCACTGATCGCTCCTTCGAAACACTTGAGTCGCTTGAAAGAATGATTATCTCTCAAGGTGAACAAACAGCCAGAGTGCAAGAGGTTCTTTCGATGGTTCTAGAAAAATTAGCCCTAGAACCTAGGCAACACATCAACATGAGAGATTCTGTACTCACGCAGGAGAATAGTTCAACACCTGCTATGACAGACGACATCATATCCCTGATGGGTTGAGTGATGTTATGCACGACTCGATGATTGAATTAAACCGCCTGAGATGGCGCTCGAGAATATATTCTCCTTTCATCATAGTCGGAATCATTTGCGTAGCTTTTGCAATCATATTGGGGTTAGGAAAAGATGACCCATTGGCATTTGGCACTCATATCTATGTGCTGATTAGCGGTGTTTCATTCGTTTTATTGGGCATGATGTTGTACCAAAATGAAGAGGTGTTTGCGCAAAAATATGACATGACTCACATCTTAGACGTGGATGATAAAGAAGAGAGATACAATGCCTATCTCGAATATCTATCAGATTGGATTGCTAACGATATCGAAGAGATTAATCCAGTTAGAACCAGAGGTTCTGATCCGCTAGGACCCGATTGGGGTAAAACAGACTTCAAATTAGGTCACGAACCAGTTAGACGCGATGCAGTAGTGGAAGGAGAAAAGTACTCCGGGATGGAAGATGATTTGACTCAAGGAGAAAAAATGGTGGCCGATGCTAATCAAAAATACGCTACTATGGCTCAAAAAAGATGGGAAATTGCAGAATCTAATGACCCTGATTTGATCGAATATGGTGTAGAAAAATTGGGAGATCTTGTCAGAACAGATTACTTTGAGAAGAACGCCGAAGAAGGTGTGTTCGACAAAGTAGCGAATCCAGACTCTGAGACCCAGTGATACAATAAGCCAACACTAAGAGGCACACAGGATGAAAGCCATCGTTGTGGCAGGCGGTCATGGGAGTAGATTGTACCCCTTAACCAACTTCACTCACAAAACGTTGTTACCGTTGTGCGGCCGTCCAATAATCGATTACGTCCTATCAACAATTAGACACGCAGGGATAAGAGATATCACAATTATTGGAAACAAATTCATCGATAAAATCCGAGAACATGTTGGATCTGAAGTAAATTATGTTCTTGAAGAAGAGCCATTGGGTGTTGCTGCAGCGCTGCAGTTGGCTAGAGGAGGTAACGAAGATTGTCCACTTCTGATATGGTTCTCAGACAATATAACCAACATTGACCTCAAATCAGACGTTGATGAATTTACAAAGGGCGCAATTTTGCTGACAAGAGAAGTGGAGAATCCTAGTGATTTCGGTATAGCTATTCTTGACGACAATGCGGTGATTGATGTCGTTGAGAAGCCAGATATTCCGCCAGGAAATCTCGCAATAGGAGGTATATACATTTTCGATGAAAGATTTTGGGAAAGATTAGATTCTGTACAGGATTCTCCCTCGTTCTCAATTTCAGATGTTACCAGACAATACCTTGTAGAAGGTGATGCCAAGGTTATCTCTGTGGGGGAGAACACGTGGATAGATTGTGGAACCCCAGAAAATCTTCAAAGGGCCGCACGAATGGTTCAGGACGGCCTATTTACAATTCGAGGAGAGTGAGATGCGAATAGGAATAATCGGCGCAGGCATCGTTGGAGGCGCCATAGAACATTGTTTCAATGATGCTCACGATTTGTTTGTTCACGACCCTCTCAGAGGGACTGATTTGTCTGATGTAACCGAAAATTGTGAAATGGCATACATCGCAGTGCCCACACCTGCGAACGATGATGGGTCATGTGACACAAGCGTGGTTGAGAGTATTTTGGAAGCGCTACCAGAGGGATTCATCGCAGTCATCAAAAGTACAGTTGTACCTGGAACAACGGCAAGATTGCAATCCAAATATCCTCATCTAAAATTAGCTTATTCACCAGAATTTTTAGTAGAAAGAAATCGTTTGGAAGATTTTGCAAATCAGAGAATATTAGTTGTAGGAAGCAGCCATGAAGAGGTCGCTTCAATGGTTTATGAGCAGCATGAGATTGCAGGAGTACTCAATGATGCGAAGATGTTTCATGTCGGATTTACAGAAGCAGAGATGGTGAAATATACGAAAAATAACTTCTATGCTTTGAAGGTGATTTTTGCTAACCAAATGTACGACATATGTGCTGCAATGGGAATTGAATGGTCTAAAATCAGAGACATCATCACAACCCCCCAAGACCAACCAATTGGAGATTCTCATCTCGAGCCAATGATGGGGTTGATGAGAGGTTTTGGAGGCAAGTGCCTGCCTAAAGACACTCTTGCTCTTCGAGAATTAGCCAGAAGTCTAGGAGTTGACTATGATTTACTCGACGCTATTCAAAGTGATAATGCACCTCTCAGAGGAATCCCCACAGGGAAAACATCTGACGTATCAACGGAGGATGATTGATGCTAGGTGAGCACGGTTCATTTCGAAGATATATTATGACTGCGATGGTCAATTTTCTCGCGTTCTATATCTTGTGGGAATTATTTGTTTTAATTCTGCCAGATGGGAATTATTGGCCAACCGTTTCGTGGGCAATCGCTTGGTTTCTTGGCTCATTACAAGCGCACTGGACTCATAGAATATGGACTTTTGATTCTGATAGAGATGTCAAGTGGACCATTCCAACAACTATGGCTCTGTACGTTATCGGAGGAGTGGGTTCAACCGCTTGTTACTACATTGGAACAGTTGCTTGGGGATTTGATGAGAGAATCACATTCCTCATTAACTCAAGTCTGTGGGGATTCTTGAATTATTTAGGGCAGAGAGAAATCGCGTTCAAAGAAGTCAGTACTTCTCGCCCTTCAGAAAACGAATAATTTTCTGAATAAATCCTGTCTTCGGCCTTTCTGTAAGTCCTAAGCGCCAATCCAATTCGCCCGCTCTGTCATACCGAAGAACATCATCGAAACCACCGATCCAATCGCCGTCGATGAAGACCTGAGGGATTTTTTTCGAGTTTTTTGTACGAACTGCAAACTCCATGTCGACCTTCCTAGATTTCCCTAGCTTTTTCTCAACATACTCTACACCTTTGCTGTCCAGGTAGTGTTTGACACTGACACACGCTGGACAACCTTTGTTGGTGTAGACTTCGATGTCGACCATGATTTCTCCCACTGATAATCGCTTTTGAATTGCTCGTTTTTAGCGTGGGATTCAAGTCCTGCGGCGACCACGCCTTCTACATGCTGCCCGACACGATACACAAGTTGCCTCAGTCCGAAAGGTTCGCTTATGCTAGACTGCTAGCGTACATGACAAGAGTTGACAATGAATTAACTGTCGAAGAAATGGCCATGTTTGAACAAAGACTCGGGACAGCTTTGCTATCTCCAAAACAGAGGCAGATGATTCGATCAGATCTCAAAAATCCTCCAAGCCTAGAAGATTGTCTCGAAAATCTAGGAGATGAAGCCGGAAGATTGGCTTTGAGAGATGCTGTATTGATGGCCGCTTCTGACGGAACTGTCGATGAAGATGAAAGAGAGGCTTTGGATGAAATTGCAGAGCATCTTGAGCTCTCTCCAGATGCAGTCAATCGATTGCTCAAATGGACTGTAGAGGGTTATACTTGGATGCAGGCTGGATATGATTTACTGAATGACCTATCAAGGTGATTTTCTGCTTCCTGACGCTGCCCTTTCTTTGGCTGAAGAACAGCGAAGGAAAATTGCATGCGCCCTTGTCATGGTTGCTGCTGCAGATGGTGCTTTGGTTCGAGAAGAAATTTCTGCAATTGAATCGGCAATGGGCCTAATGATGCTACACCCTGAAAGCAGAGAAGAGGTTAGGCAATTACTCACCCAACCTCCTGACCTAGATTCTGTTTTAGATGGGATGGAGGTTTCTTCGATAAGGCTGGCATTAAGAGACGCTGCCCTCCTAGCTTCTGTTGATGGTGATTATGATGAATCTGAATTGGAAGCGCTTAGAAAAATATGTGACGCTGCAGGATTGTCGAAAAAGGACTTGGCTAAAATATTGGATTGGGTGTCTGATTTCTGGAAAATGGGAGCGAATGGCCGCGCAATAATTTCTCTTCCAATGCCAGGTGACGAGAACATTATCTGAAATCCGGAATATAATGTTCTGAAGGTATTAATTTACGGAAAGTATGCGCCAGTTTCCGGAATCACGAAAATTGGCGTTTTTTCCCCCACATTTTATTATCAGTACCTCCCTCGAAGCAACCAGCGCAATTCGCAAATCACGCTAGAGAGTGATAACCAATGGGAATACATCCAAAAATCGGAATCACGGGTCTGCCAAGATCTGGAAAATCTGCAGTCTTGGCAAAAGTGCTCGAGATGCTCGAAGATGAAAGACGTCGCGAGATAAATGCTAGAGGCGGTGATGGATCCAATACCGATATCATCGGCGGAATGCGTACTGAACCACTCGTGGAGAATTCTGAGCGGGTAGGCTACAAAGTCATCAATATCAAAACCGGAGAAGAGGCGGTTATGGCCCACAAGTCAATCGATAGCAGATTGCGAGTATTAGGATATGGAATCGATACTGAAGCGCTGAATAGTGTTGCAATTCCAGCCATCGAGCATGCCAGAGATTATTCAGAGGTTATTGTTATTGACGAAATAGGAAAATTCGCTGTCGAATCAGAAGAGTTCGTTGAAGTTGTAAGGTCGGCACTAGAAGTCGACAAGCCAACATTACTTGCACTTCACAAGAAGAGTCGACATCCATTGCTCCAAGACATTCGAAGAAGGGACGATGCTAGAATCCTAGAAGTCACTCCTGTCAACCGCGCATTGCTACCTTACAAGATTCACAAATTAATGCGTGAAACATACTAATTCATCCGTTGGGTTCATGCCCTATAGTGTGTTGCGAGTTGTATGACCCCCGCAAGTAGTGCCCGCAGGTTACTATTTGGGACAGGTCTTGGGCTATTCCTAGCTGGAGGGTTCGGCCTTATTTCCGGGGTTATTGCGATTGAAACTCCAAGCCTTGGTTTCCTAGTTCCCCTAATCGGACTAATTCTAATCGGTCTTTCTTATCCTACTGGCAGAGGCGAGGGTCCTCTTGCAAAGTGGTTCCCAAATGAAAATAATGAGGCGATGGCAGTAAGAGTTGAATCTGACTTATCCCAAGAGATGCACGATGCTGATGTTGGGAATGCTTGGGCTAAATTAGAGCATTCGATGTTGTCTAAGGAATTGGAGGAAGAAGAATGAGCTTCAATATTCCTGAAGACAAGGGCGCCAAAAAAAGAGCAGGTTATTGGAATGTTTCAGTGGTTCTTGGGGTCATCGCATTGGTCCTCTTTTTCATAGGAGGAAATAGGGCAAATGGAGCTGATATGATTGCTTGTGGGTGGGGCTCATGTTGCTTTTCGCTAGTTTATGCATTTAGTGCATTGAGCACTAAAAATGATGAACGCGTCATCGTCATTCAACAGCCCGCGCAATATGTTCCTGTTGCACAACAGCCCATAGTACAACAAGTGAAACCTCCTCAACAAAAAGTGCCAAGTTCGCCTGCGAAGACGAAGGGCATGTGGGTGCAAGAAGCACAAAATTTGGAGCTGGCTAGAAACTGGGAAGGTGCGGCTGAAGCATATGAAAAAGCCGGACTGTATGCTGAAGCAGGAAGAATTAGGAAAGAGCATCTTGAGAATACCCAACCCGTTGTTCAGATTGGGAAAGTAGGCGATACAATCCTGCATGACTCGGTGATGATTTCTGAAGATTCTGAAAAATTAGAATGATTTGGAAGCGGAGTTTTCCAATAAATTCAGAATAATTCGGTTGAACTGTCATCAGAAAGGTTTGATTCCCTTGACGGTTNCCACAGGGTTGAGGGAGAAGTATGAGTGAAGTCCCAGATGGCCTATACTACACCAAAGAACACGAATGGATAAGAGTTGAAGGAGACGAGGTTGTGATCGGAATAACCGATCACGCTCAAGACGCTCTGACAGACATCGTATACATCGAATTACCAGAAGTTGGCGAGACATGTGAAGACATGGGCGAATTTGCGGTTGTTGAATCCGTAAAGTCTGCTTCTCCAATCTTCGCTCCACTAGCGGGAGAGATTACCGCTGTAAATGATGAATTAGACGATACGCCTGAATTGATGAACCAAGAGCCATATGGCGCAGGATGGATTATCCGAATGAAATTGGATGACCCATCTGCAGTATCTACATTAATGTCGCCTGCAGATTACAAAGCTGAAATTGGCGAGTGAAATTTCAATGTTTCACATCTATGTTGATGGTTCTTGCTTAGGGAATCAAAACGTGGATAGCGAAACCCCAGCAGGGTGGGGNGTAGTCGTAATTACTGGCTCAAACGATTTGGGCCGTGGTAATGGAGAAATCTTTCATGAGTTCAATGGAAAGGTTGTAACCGACTCAAGCGATTCAAAGTACATTGGAGCAGAGGTTGGCTCAAACAATACTGCAGAATTAACCGCTTTTGCTGAAGCCTTGAGATGGGTACTAAGTGAGGGCGGCGACTCTGAAATTATCATTAAAACCGATTCTCAGTATGCTGGAAATCAGGCCACTGGTGCGTGGAAAGCCAAAGCGAATCGTGAATTGGTAGCACACGTTCAGGCCCTATGGCAAGAGGTCTGTGAAATTAGAGAACTATCATGGGAGCACGTAAAGGCACATAGTGGACATCGTTGGAATGAGAGGGCTGACCATCTCGCTGTTCGTGCTGCGAGTAATGAGACTCCTCTCTCTCTGTCATTTTGGAAACCTGGTCAGCGTTGAANCCTATCCTTCAGCCAGTCCCTGATTTCATCTCTCATATCTTCACGCCTAAGTGCATAATCGATTTGGCTCTTGAGCCAAGGCAAAGGTGCGCCTGAATCATACCATTGGAAGCCTTCCAATTCAACCCCTACCAAACCTTCATTCTCCATCCAGTGCTTTTGCAAGGCTATGGATTGTAATTCGCCATATTCCTCGAAACTGTATTTTGAGAGCAAGTCTGAAGTGTCTGCAGTAAACAGGTAACGGCCACATAGAACCAAGTTTGATGGTGCGTTTTCTCGACTTGGCTTCTCGACTATTTCCTTAACGAGTTGTCCCTCCATAGATACAACTCCGTAGTTTTCAGGGTCTTCTACCGCGGCCAATCCAACACAAGGAAGGGAGGTTTTCTGGTAAGCTTCTACTAAGATCTTCGAAGCGTTGGATGCTGTGTAGTTTGATACTGTCGAATGAGAATCCATGAGGATATTATCTCCGAGTAGGACCATGAATGGCCCATCAATCGAGTCTAGTGCACAACTGAGTGCATCACCAAATCCTCGAGGTATTTCCTGAACATGGACTTGAACTTCCACCTCTGCAAATGGAGATAGCAATTCCTTGTTAATGTCCGAACGCTTAGTTAAAGCCCATGAATTGTCTTTGAGTAAGCCTGTGAAATCCTTTGTTGGTGATGTGATTATGTGTAATCGCTTAGCGCCTGCTTCTACTGCTTCTCTAGCTAGGTGTGTAATCGCCGGAATATCAACGAGGGGAAGGGCTTCTTTCGCAATAGCAGCACTAGCAGGGAGCATCCTTGAGCCGATGCCGCCGGCAACCAACACTGCATCCTCAACCGCTGCCATCAACACCCTAACATCCCCATTGCTTTCAAGCGTGGCGCCCCACAGGCTACCTTATGGGCGAAAAGGCGGAGTGGCGAGTCTTTGCCGCCATAGGGGCTATTCTTGTCGCCATTACATTCACTGACTTATCTCCCGAGGGGCCGTGGAATGATGCTACATTCACCTCAGGTTCACTTGGATTGATTGGCTTGATGTTGCTCTATTTGGCATGGTTTAGACTAACTTTCGAGACCAATGGAGTAGTGCCAACNATGNATNTATGGAAAGACCCAGAAGGGGCTTCCACCACGGTGATTGGAGTCGGACTTGTAATCTTAGGAATTGCATATGCAGTTGGAAGGATTGATTTCTTCCCAGAACCTGCTGGATTGATTCTATCACTAATCGGGTTACTTACTACAACCAACGGTGTCTATGTTTGGATGTCAACCGCCGGTCCACTTTCCAGTGAAGAGGAGTGATCACTCTTCTTCTTCAGAATATTCTGGAGTACGCATCATAACCAATAGGTAGACGATTAGTGCAAGTATGACTATTGTCAGAATTACAGTTGCAACAGTTTCCATTCCGTCGCCATCACGGCTTTTTGGACTGTCGCGCTCATCTTTGTCATCGCGCTCCTCGCCGGCACGCTCATCGTCGTCATCATCGTCTTCGACAATTGTTTCAATATAATTCCAAGTTAGAATAAATCCGATTTCTTCATCTCCATTGACAATCAATCCTAGACACTTCTCTCCTGATTGATTTGCGCTAAATGATAGAGCCCAATCAGATTGAGAATTGATAGAGGTGCCTTCACCATTAATATCTTGACAAGATATATTGGTTACTGTGGAAGATGTAGAGATGATGATCATGTCACCTTCATTCATAGCCCCCAGTGACACCATAGAGCCGTCGCTCAAATTCGCCCGCTGTCCTGTTGTTGTCATAACACTGGACGTGAAACTAACTACGACTTCTTCGACTTCTTCATCGGTTTCTCGAAGAGGTTGTGAAAGAGAATTTACGCCTGTAAACAATCTCTCGTCGTGCCATGGATTCTGTTCCGAGCCCCAGGCTGCTACAATAGTTACAGCATACCAAGCTTCGTCTTGAGCGTTAAGTGGATTGTGCAAAAATTGTTCACTTGATAGATTTGTTATACCCAACTCTTCGACGTCATCTAATGAGTCAATTGGTCCGCTAATTGAGCGCCAAACTTTTGCTAAAGCAGTAGGGTTGTTCGTATTGTCGTTCCAAGAAATGGCGACCGTACCGTCTGCATATCTTTCAGTGTCAATTCCAGAAACGGTAGTTGTGGAAATCGTTGACTCGATGACAGGATCTGATACTGGCGAAGATTCTGTCAACTCCATTATCTCGTTTCCTTGTGAGTCTTTCAGTGTTATTGCGTACCATGACTGGCGGTGTTCACCGAATGGAACTTCTATTTCGTATGATGATTGGGCTGCATCAACTGTAGCAACTAATGTGTTTGAGGCTATTGTTCCAGGTTCTATACTGCTGCGATAGATATTGATTGTTAAATCGTCATCTTGCACTCCTTCTTCCCAATCAATCGTTGTCTTACCGGTTTCAGAATCGAATACTGCTGACAATTCCCCAATGAATAAGGGTGCTACATTGTCCTCCCATACAGGAGAGGTCAATGTGTTTGAGCCAAGGAATCTGGTATCTTCTGAGGTAGGGTACAGTAGAGTGACTGAGTAGTAGATATCTCTCTCAACAGAACTGCTCGAGTGATTTATGTGGTAGCTAGTAGTTCCCGCAGGAACGCTACTGCTAACGATTGTCTTTGGCATTTCATTCCAGTTTTCCCTGGTAGCTGGAGAATCGTGGCTGTAAATCATGATTGAATGATTCATGTCCAATCCTGTTGGATAATCCCAAGTCAAATCTGTAACTCCATCTGAGTAACTTGCAGACAAATTTTCTACTGCTAAAACAGAAGATACGTTTTGTGAAATCAAATCGGAGAATGCCATTATGGTAGGCGCACCCTGTTGAATTGTAGGGTGGTTAATTAGGAGCCTATACTGCATTTGGCCAGATAGCGTAGGATAATATTCAATTTCAAAGTACGCTCCTGAACATTCAGAATTTGAAAATTCTTGAGTGCAAAACTGATAGGTCCCAATGGGCACGTCACCCATGTACTGTCCGTCCCCATCATATCTATCTGCGCGGATTGTGAAGTTTGCATCTTTTATCACATCCAACTTCGTAGCATTGTTAGTTACTGGCATTGTTATATTCAGAGTTATCATTTCTGTAGAATTATCAAATGACGCGGTAATCCCATAATCCTCACCTGGACCATCTGCAGCAACATTGGTTGATAGTGGAACTATCGAAAGTAGGAGAATCGATGTGAATAACACTGCGCAGCGCATGGCTACGAATACTAGGTCGCGTTCAAGAGGTTTTTGTCAATCAAGAAAACCCATGTCATCGAGCATATTCAATGCATCATCTAGTTCAGGAAGTTCTCCTTCAGTCATATCTGANACATGNATTTCTGGGCGCTCNGGCGTNGTTGGTTGGTCTGCTTTGCCAACTANCCATTGTTGCCATTGTGTNACTCTNTCCTCGTCTTTGACGCGCATTGGCGCCCATAGNCCTTCGATGTCAAGNCCTTCTAGNGAGCGNAGNGTTNCTGCAAATCTGTCTGCATCAACNTCATCCATTCGCATCAATAATTCNCGTAATCGAGTCANNACNGTTTCGTCNCCNTCNGCCCAAAGNTTGGGAATAATNCCTCTNGAGTCTTCAGAATATTCTTCTAGATAATCACGAATTGTGTAAACTAAATTTCTGCGAACAATTCTAGACGGGTGGCTGCACAACTCCGCAATCTTATCCGCCCACATATCTTTGTCAAGGAATCGTAAATCGCCCACGGTTGCGCTTGCAGCAGCTAGAACACTTTCATCATCATCTTCTAGCATCCTATCTAGTAGAGGGATTGCATCGGTAGTGATTCTCCTAAACAGTCTTGTTAGGACATCCGCCATGGCCCTGCGAGTTAGCAAATCTTCTCTTCCATGCAAAACACGGATGCATTCCAATGCAGAACCTTTGTCGCCTTCGATTAGTTTGGCAAGACACAATACAACTCTGCTCGAAACTTCTTGTGAAGGGTCCGCTGCTCTGCGAATAAGAATTTGCGGAATGCCAAGAGGCTCTATCAATTCCTTTCTTTCCAAGAGCAGCCTGCACCATTCAATCAGCAATTTGCGGCGTTCTTCTCCACTATTTTCTAATTGTTCCATGATCCACTTTGCAGCATCAGCACCTGCTTCGTGGGCCACTACAGATGTAGTTCGAGGAACCATGCCATGAGGATTCCAATCCATGTTTGCGTTGGTTACATCAGGTTGTGTGTGCCATGTTCCTGGCCTCTCTGCTAATGCAATTGATTCGACCAAATGGTATCCTTGGTGTACTGGCTGTCCATGTGAAGCATCACATAATCCATTGATGAGGGCGACTGATAACCACCATCGGTCTGAATCGGGGCTCGATTGGTCAAGAGCTTGAGCAAGCCATTCTGTGGCTATTGCAAATTGCAGTCTTTCAGTGAGAGTGTCCAGTCTTTTCATCAACCACTTCTCGTGGATTTCGAACGGGTCATCAGACAAATTCATTCTGTGTGGAACAATCAAATCTACAACTATTGCCAAGTGCCTATCGAACATTCCTCTATCTGCTTGAAGTAGGCCAACTCCCATTTCCACTATCTTCTCTTGGTCCTTAGGATGCATCACAGGAAAGTCCGGATCACTCAGAGGCGGGAATGGCAAGGGCCAGGCCTTGAGTCCTGTCTTTATTGACTCAGCTAGGCGTTCGCACAAAGACTCCAATACGCTCTCGGAAACACGATGCCTACTCTTCATTCAAGCCGCCTCACAGTGCGCTCCAATTCCAATGATGGAATTGCCTCAAATGTCCAACTCGATGTTTAGGTTCTGAATCAGTTCCTTGTATCGGTTACGGATTGTGACTTCGGTTACGCCTGCAACCTCTGCAACTTCACGCTGTGTTCTGCGCTTTCCACATAGTACACTTGCGATGTAAATGATAGATGCTGCAATTCCAGTTGGTCCACGCCCGCTGGTCAATTCTTTTTCTTGTGCAGCCTTGATCAATTCGTGAGCTTTAGCTTCAACTTCAGCATCCAATCCTAGTCCAGAACAGAATCGAGAGATGTAATCTTCAGGTCCTGTAGGCATGATTTTCATCTTTAGTTCGCGAACCATGAATCTGTAGGTTCGGCCAATTTCTTTGCGGCCGGTTCTGCTCGCTTGTCCGATTTCATCAAGTGTACGAGGAACGCCACATTGGCGGCATGCTGCATACAATGATGCTGCTGCAACACCTTCGATAGAACGTCCACGAATTAGTCTCTTTTCGACTGCTTTCTTGTAGTTCACAGCAGCAGCTTCTCTAACGGACTTTGGAAGTTCCAACCGACTAGCCATACGGTCAAGTTCAGCCAGTGCCATAGCGAGGTTTCTCTCGGTTGCGTTAGAAACTCGAGAACGCTTCTGCCACTTTCTCATTCGATAGAATTGAGAGCGGTATCGTGAATTGATTGTCTTTCCAGAGTAATCCTTGTTTTGCCAGTCAATGTCTGTTGACAATCCCTTGTCGTGCAGCATAACTGTCATTGGTGCACCAGTACGTGCACGCTGATCACCTTGCTCTGGAGAGAACACTCTCCATTCTGCTCCTTGGTCGATTACATTGTCTTCCAATACTAATCCGCAGTCATCACAGACTACTTCTCCGCGAGTTTCGTCACGGGTTAGGTTTCGGCTTCCGCAATCGCTACATTTTACGATATCTTCCACATGTTGGTTGTTGTCTACCATGATTTCACATCCTCAGCATAGCACATGCTTACTGAATAAGTATCAAAACCCTCCAACGAGGGTTACTTAAACTATTCGCCGGCACGGTTAATATGGTTTCGATGGAAGATGTGGCGCAGTTGGCCGTTTAACAAAAAACGGATAATTAAACGAACATTATACAAAAATATCTGCGGGTTGTATTGATATATGGAAATAAATCAATAAAATCCTAAACGTTAATTCCTGATGCATCGGCCCCCTTGCAACCTTTTCAAAAAGTTACCTCCGAACCCGTTATACCACTCGGCCCCTTGAAAGGATTTAGGGGAGAATTATGACCGTAAATTGGCCACCTGAGAAAATCAGCCTCTCTCCTGGCAAAAGGGTGCTTTTTCTTACCAAAGACTTGGACCTAATCAAACAACAGTTGTATGATGGCTTAAATCTGAATATGAGCGAAGTCTCTCCAGAAGATCTCCTTGATGATATCAACACTGACGTAATGACTCCAGCATGGGTCTGCTTCGACCACGCCCCCTCTGAAATTGCAAAGAATGCCTACGCTGGATTAATGCATGATGGCATGAGGGTTTTCAATGAAAATGCGCTAATCAATGGTGGATTCGAAGTGATTGTTTCCGGCCAAAGGAAGGGCACTGGTTCATCCCGTGAAACAGCTGCCCAGTGCGAAAGGTGGGCAGGTATTAGAATCGTTATTGCCTCATCGTTCGCACCTATCCATGAAAGAAATAACATCAACCTTGGACAGTTGATGGGCGATTATGATATGTTGGAGAGATTACAAAACGGAGAGAGTATTTCTCTTGAAGAATTCACTTCGAAATATGACCCAGTTACGAAATTGATTGTAGAGAATGGTGGCCTTTTCCCGTTTGCTGAAAAATTGTCTAGCGAACAGATTTCGCTACCACCACTAGATACGCCTACGACTCCAATGACAATGGCTGAGAAAATTATCTCGCGTAATCTGGTTGGACATGTGGATGGGCAATGCGTAAAGCCTCATGACCCCGTCATTGCTCAAGTACAGGGCGGATATAGTCACGAATTTACGACAGCTCAGGTTCATACTTTCCTGAGTGAAGAGTATGGAGAAGATTATTCTCTACCTAATCCAAGCAAGTTTGCAGTGTTTGAAGATCATCTATTGTATGCAGACCACAACCCGAAATTTGTTCCTCATATGCACAAAGTTCAGACTCTGAGAGACCTACAAGTCAAATTCCAAAAGCACACAGGAGTGAGAGATTATTCCGCTGTAGACGGAGTCTCTCCGGGGATATGTCACCAAGTTGCGCGCGAAGAATTTATTGAAATTGGAGATTTCATCCAAGCTACTGATTCGCACACATGCATGGGCGGAGCATCTAACGCACTAACGTATGGCGTAGGAGCCACTGAGTATGCAAGTCTAGTTTATTCAGGATTTACGTTTGTAAAAGTACCAGAATCAATCCGCTTCGAATTGGTAGGAACCCTAAACGAAGGTTGCACTGCTAAAGATGTTATTTTGTTCATCCTTTCAGACCACGCTCGCGAAGAATTGACTCTTAACCGCTCGATGGAATTCGGTGGCCCTGGCCTTTCTTCTCTGTCGATTGACGAAAGAGCAACTCTTTGCAATATGGCAACAGAGTGCAGTGGCAGAACCGGAATTTGCGAAGCAGATGAAGCGTTGTATGATTGGATGGAAAAGGCGCAAGGATTGGACAGAGAACGAATGCGAGCACTTTCCGTTATGCCTGATGAAGGCGCAAAATATGACGGTGGCGTGCACACCATTGACCTCGCACAAATTGTCCCAATGGTTGCTCATCCGGGCGACCCCGACAAGGGAATTCCTTCAGACCCAACAAACGGAGCCCATATCTCAGATATCGGAAATGTGGCTATCGATATTGCATATGGAGGATCTTGTACTGCAGGCAAGGAAGACGATGTAGCATACTATGCCGAAGTCTGTCAAGAAGCTGATAAAGCCGGACTACAAGTGAAAGAAGGAGTCGATTTCTACATTCAATATGGAAGTGGACAAGTCAAGGATTTGGCAGTTCGTAAAGGCTGGCATGATCT
>PBXT01000022.1 GCA_002727695.1 Methanobacteriota archaeon
TGGGGTATCATTCAAATAGAGGTCGCTGGTGGCGTGAATGACTTCGGTCACTTCTCTCCCGAGGCATTGCCGGTGAAGGACGGATGAGGTGCAGAACCTCAATCGTCCTCTGGTGATTATTCGGGCGAGATAAAAGAGGTGAAAAAATGTACAAAGTCGTCACTAAAGAGGACACTATTCGTATCCCTGCAGAGTATATCCGCAAGGACAAGTCACTAAACGAACACATTGACCGTTTGGCTGCATCTGCATTCGAAGGTCGATTTGATGACAACAACCGTTTCGTCTTGGTTACTTCAAACCATGAGCCTATCGACAGAGGGCGAATTATTCACGGCGATGGTGCAATTTACCAACGAGTCCGTTTTGATGCAGTTCTTTTCTGCATTGATGACTACGAGGTTGTTGAAGGGGCAGTTTCTGAAGTCAACGACTTCGGAGCATTCGTAAGAATCGGACCAATGGAAGCTCTTCTCCACAAGTCGCAAATCATGGAAGATCACGTCGACATTAACGCTGGAATGGGTCTTCTAGAAGGTCGCCAAAGCGGCCGCAAGTTAGGTGTAGGAAGTTCTGTCCGTGCTAGAGTAGTTTCTCTTTCCCCAGACACAAGCGACCCACGTCGCTCAAAGATTGGTTTGACTTGCAAACAAACTGGTTTGGGAAGTCATGACTGGATTCATGAGGACCAAAATTGATAGGAGTGGAAATGAATGGCAAAGAACCCTTTTGCATGCAGTGAATGCCACATGATTCTNGCCGATGGTGTTGACCAATGTACAACCCATCCATCTGCTCCAGTTTCTTCTGATTGGACAGGCTATGTTGTCATTATGGACCCATCACGCTCAGAAATCGCAAACAGACTCAATATTGAGTACCCTGGAAATTACGCACTCAAGGTGAACATCCGCTGAAGGAGGAATAGAAATGGAAATTATTGACCGTAAGGAAAACCCACTGTTGAACAGAGTAGAGATTGAATTCCGCTGGAACCACGAAGGTGCAGCAACTCCTTCTCGCGCAGAAATGCTGAATGGAATTGCTTCGATTGAACCAGGTTCCGACCGTGAATTGATTGTCATTAAAGACGTTAAGACCAGATTCGGAATGGGTTCTACCACTGGACTAGGACTTGTTTATTCTGACAAGGAATCAATGAAAGTCGAACCTAGTTACATGCATGAAAGGTATGCTGAACTTCGTTCCGCAAGCGCTGAACCTGAAGAGGCACCAGCAGAAACAGCAGATGTTTCTGGAGGTGAGGAATGATGTCCAGTCCAAACGCTAGTGCAAAATGGTCCAAGTACGGTGTCGAAGATGGAAAGCTTGTCCGTAAGGCTGAGTTTTGCCCACAATGTGGCCCAGGAGTATTCCTTGCTGTTCACGCAGACCGCAAAACATGTGGTCGTTGTGGATACTCTGTCAAGAATGAGTGATCATTCAGATTCACTCATGTGGCGGCTGAAGTTGCCTTGATTGTCTAATACCATCCAGCAGTCGTCTTTTTTGATTAGCTGAACGCCTAAATCTGCCCTTCTAATTGAATCTCCCCGTAGCATCAGATCATCTCGCCATGAGATTATTCTCCAATCTTCAACATCGAAGATTGCATCTTGAATGGTGCCGCGTAATTTTCGTGCGACGGTTATTTGCCCATTTTCGAATTCCCACGTCCAACCATCTTTAGACGATAGTAGGAACTTTTCTCCTTGGTTGAAAACATCTTCTAGATCGCATTCAATCTCAAGTGTTTTTTCAACCAATATTTCACCATCATTAAGCGATATTTTACGATATTTCCCTCCTCGTGTCCATACGACTACATCTTCTTCAAGGATTGAAACGGCTGCAATTTCATCAGACCTTGGCGGGGCCTTTTCTTTGGATTCGAAAAGTGGCAACCTCCAAACTTCGTTGTCCTGTGAGTCGATACAATACAGTCCTCGCATCCATAGTGCGAAGATAATTTTGTCATCCTTTGCACAGAGTGCCAAAGGTTCAGCATCAATTATGTGGCACCATGTTGCTCCAGCAACCATTGCTGTATTACGGCTAAGTCTTAGTTCAGCTTTTGTAATACCATCTTCCAATTTCTCAGATAGTGGTAATAGCGCCATTCTTGCCAATCTTAACTCGTGATCTACCCATGTTGCAACCAATCCCTCATCACACATTGCTGCATGTGTTATATCCGTTGGAAACGGAGATGCGGTATGCCCATCAATTGTAATTCCGCCATCTACATCGATGACAACATCCCGCCCTTCGTGATGGAATATCTTCCACGGGGCGCTCGTCATGATTGCGCCAGATGGAAGTGGAATGTAACAATTCCTTCAATAAACATCATCCTCACGCCATATCATGGTCAGCCTAATTTTGGTTTCAGGAGGCGACATTGCTTCGACAAACCAAGCGGATGAATTGCTAAAATTATGCGATTGGCAAGAAATTGGGCCAGTTGAAGGGATGCCTGCGTATTCTTACAAGCATGCACGAATGTGGTGGGTAAAAGATGGATGCTTGTGGGAAGACGACCTCGACAAAAGATGGTACAAAGCAACTGGTGAATCTCCTAGTGAGGTGATTTTCCCATCGCGTCATTCTGCTGCAAGTGGAAACGCTTCGCTAACACTTCACCCAATAGGTACAATGCAAGTTCCCTATGATGAAGTTCCAGAATACGGTGGTAGAGCAGCAGACTGTCCACCACCCAATCCTAGAATTGCTGCATGGTGGCGTGAACTAAATCGGGTTTCTGAAAATATGGATGAGTTCGACCTATCTTTGGAGACAACTCACCATGGGCCTTGGATTGAGACTCCCTCTTTATTCATCGAAATAGGTTCTACTGCAGAGACATGGGGCCATATGGGTGCAGCTAAATTGTTGGCTGGAATTATTTATCGAGGTTTAGGCCTTGATGGGGGTTTGGGCCTAGGAAACTGGGAAGGTAATGGCCGTGTTGTTGTAACTTTAGGTGGTGGCCACTATGCTCCTAGGGGCAATCTCTTAGCATCTCATGAAGATGTTTGGATTGGACACATGCTTGCAACATATGCCCTGCCATTCTCAAAAGACGAAAATGGCAATGTTACCGGAATGTGGGAAAATAGCATACGTAAGGCAATCTCATCTACCAAATCGGCATTCCCTGGGGGAGAGGTGGTTTGCAGCATGGACAAAAAGGCGTTCAAGGGTTGGCAAAGGCAAGCGATTCGAGAATTGTTAGAAGAATTAGATGTTCCATTGTTGAAAAGAGCAGAAATCATTGGATGAAAACGGTCAAGAATCTCCGTTGCTAGGAATGTGCATGGTCGGGTGGTTCTCACGCATGGTGGTCGCGATGACCATCAGGATGCCACGATGGTTCGTTGGCTGGGTTAGTCGGCGATATGTGGCAGGACCAACATTAGAAGATGCGGTTAAAGTGATGCGGCGACTATCGAAAGAGGGGGCATGTTTCACTATCGATGTTCTCGGAGAAGAAATTAGTTCCATGGAAGAAGCAACATTCTTCTTAGAAGAATACAAGCGGGTTGTAACTGCAATTATCGAGAATGATTTCGACTCTAATTTGTCAATCAAGCCCACTGCGTTTGGACTCCTTCTGGATAGAGAGAAAGGTATGGAAAATATCGAGACTCTCGTTCGAATGGCACACGGTCATGACATGTTTGTACGGTTGGATATGGAAGACCACAGAGTTACAGACGATACTATTCAAGTTATGTTAGAGATGCATGAAAAAGGCTTGACAAATGTTGGAGTTGTTTTGCAAGGTCGCCTATTCCGCACTCTAGATGATATCCAAAATGTAGCCGAAAAATTAGGACCAAATGCAGATTACAGAATCTGCAAGGGAATCTATCTAGAACCTTCTGAAATTTCTCACACTGAACGCCAACCAATTATCGATGCTACAAACCAATCTATCGACGCAATGCTGGATTCTGGGGCTTATGTAGGAATTGCAAGCCATGACCACCCGGTAATCAATCACACTCTTTCTGCCCTAGAAAAAAGAGGCATGGGACCAAATAATGATGACCCAAGAGAGAATGCTGGACCAAAAAGAAAACAGAAAGGCCCAGGATATGAGTTCCAGATGCTTCTGGGAGTTCGAGGTCCATTGCGACGCAAATTATGTGCGAAAGGACACAGAACACGAGTCTACATTCCTTATGGAGAAAAGTGGTACGAATATTCGATTAGAAGATTGAAAGAGAATCCAACTATAGGTACTCAAGTTGCTAAGGCGTTCTTGATGCCATGGACCAACAGGCCGTAATCAATTTCGCTTCTTTTTCTGACGGCGGCCTTGTCTTTGTTGCTTTGGCTTGCCTGATTTTTCTGCTTCAGGCACAATTGGATTCGGGTTATGGCCCAAACGCCCTTCTTTCCAAGCTTGTCTGCGTTCACGAGGTGTGAGAGGGATATTCTCCTCTGGCCTTGGTGGTTCATGTAAGTAAATTCGCTTGATGTCGTGGGCAGGTACTCTTCCTGTCATGGTTCTTCCAGCTCCAGTGTGGATTGCTCTGATTTTCCACTTAGAACCGCTATGTTCCATTATTGAACCAGCCTTGAACATTTTTTCTCTTTCAACAAATATGGAGTCGCTATCTGAAAACTCTCCACGTGTTAGAGTTAGTCTAACCATCACTACATCTGAACGGACCGCGTTTGCTCTTCCAATTTTTGAGGCAACTAATTTTCTGCGTGAATTACCAGTCTTTGTTTCTACACGATTAATTTCCCAACTGGCATCATCGTGTTCGAAGATATCACCGACATGCAGTTCTTCATCGTCATCAATTTCGATTTCTGCAACTCTAGAATGTGCACCTTCACTAAGAATAAATGGGATTGTAACAGGGCGAGGTGGACGAATTTGGACGGTATGAACGTGGCCACATTCCTCACATTTGAGTAAGTAATCAGTTCCCTCTCCGGCTTTCTTTTCCTTGAGGATTTCATGTCCGCAGTATTCTCCACAGCCAGGGCAATCTGTGACATTTTCGACAAGTTCTTCCTCGACGTATTCATCATCCATGCCTTACCCTCCATACTTACGGCCATGCCAGTCACCTTTGAGTCTGTCGGCAAATGCGAAGGCTTGTGAAGTGGTGTCNNGAGCGNCATACATGCGCGAGGAAGTGTTGGCAGCGATTTTGGCTGCCGACAAGGAGCTTTCTCGTGATGAACCGGAAGTAGCAGCAAATATCGGCTTGCAACTTGAGCACATGGGATTGACAACATGGTCAATTTCAGTTCGTCGTAGAATCAGAGATGCTATCGCTAGAATCTCTCCAAAAAACATCATCCATACAGGTGCTGCAATCGGGCACTTGACCGCTTGGCTTCTTGATCACTATGAGGGAAGAGATGATTTAGAAAATTTCCAAATTATCGAAGAAGGAAACAGATTTGCGGTCATTCTGACCCGACTTTGTCAGAGGTATTCTTCAGTTCCAACCAGCATCAAGGTTGGCTCTCCGAGTTTACTTACAAGTGAACTCAAGGCATGGAAGATTTCCAAAACGGGGGACTCTCCTATGCTAGAGTCTGCTGAAGCAATTATTGTTGATGCACCGATGGAGAGATTGGCTGATGATATCAGTGCGATGTTACCACTATTGACCAATAACGGAGTACTGTTCACAGTTGAGCCGACACCTCCTGTCGGCGATAGAGAAGAGGATGATGCAGAAGTTGTTGGATTCAACAAGTGGATGGATTTGATACGTGAAACAAATGATTCACATCATTTAGCATTCGCACCACTATTCGGTGGAACCATTGTTGCTTGGTTACCTAAGAACTAGGTGCTGCAGCATCGATTAATGCATCCATTTGCAGCATTCCATATCCATAATGGTCGTCATGATTGTTTTGTCCACTACGCTTCTTTGATGAATCTGCAATCCACTGTTTTAGGTTGTCCAGCATTCCTGTACCCCCGTCCTTCAGTTCCGGATGTGCTTCAAACATTAGAGCGACAGCTCCGGTAACATAGACTGTTGCAGCGCTTGTCCCAGAAGAGAGACCCCAATTGTCTCCCCGCATGATTACTGGAACTTTGTGCCCTGGAGCAACAACCTCTGGCTTTTCATCAGGGCTATTTCGAGGTAGCATTGGAGGCCAAATCCTACCGTTGTTATCTCCTATGGAAGAGCCATCCCATAAGTTCCCGTTAACATCGACTCCACCTACGCAAATTACAGTGTCCACGATTCCAGGAGATGATACATCGCCGTCGTCATTTTGGCCATCATTACCTGCCGCGGCAATTACCACTATTCCTGCTTCATACGCGTTTTCAACGGATTCTTCCACAGCATCTCCCAAGATAATCGAAAATCCAGAAGCATTACCGCCCAAAGATAGTGAAATGATATTCACATTTTTAGAAACGCACCAATCTATTGCTTGAGCAACAGTTGTATCATCTCCTTCTCCACTTCCTGACAAAGCCTTAGCGACATACAGGTTAATGTCAACAGCAATACCAGTTAACGCACCATCTGCGACTAATATTCCTGCCATCATGGTGCCATGTCCGTGGTCATCATACGGATTCGAGCGACTTCCAATGAAGTCAGACCATTCTGCCAAGTTTAAGCCAGACAAATCAGGGTGACTCATATCGATTCCAGAGTCGACCATGCATACATCGACTCCACTGCCAGTTAGGTAGTCTACGGAATCGTATTTTACTAGTTTATCAAAATCTTTCTCTTTTTCTAGCACAAGTTCAGACGGTCCAGAAAGACTAATCTCACCTGTGAAAATCATGTAGGTGAAAAAACCTGCAGCACATAAAACCACAATTGTGGCAAAGATTGTTATTTGTTTTATGAAATCCAAATCGCTATCCAGTTCTCCATCAGGGATCTCTGGCATTGGCTGCATGTATTCACCCCAAAGCATCTACGGCTTCAACTAGTGTTTCTGCGAAGAGTTTCACTTCATCTTCTGTATTATACAAATATGCACTTGCACGCAGAGACCCTCTGTCAATTCCCTTTGCGTTAAACCATGAATGAACACAATGCATTCCACTACGTACCATTACGCCTGCAGCCTCATCTAGTAGGATTGCTATGTCATGAGCATCAATATTATCCAATAGAATTGAGCAAATTCCGCCACGCTGAGCAGGGTCTTCAGGGCCAATAATTCGCAATCCATTTACATCCTTGAGAATAGATGTCATAACACGATTTAGCGAAACCTCATGCTCATGAACAGCGTCTAAATCGATATTTGAAATGTAATCAATCGCTGCACTTGTTCCTAGAATACCTGCGTAATTTCCTAGTCCACCTTCGAACCTTGCTGGTGGTTTAGACCAAGTTAGTGAATCATAGTGCGAGGTATCTACAGTACTTCCACCTGAAGTGATAGAACGCATTCCTTCCAGTAAATCCATTCTGCCCCAAAGACCACCCATGCCTGATGGTCCCATCATTTTGTGAATTGAGAATGCCATGAAATCAATTCCCAAGTCTTGGACATCCACCTTCATGTGAGGTGTAGATTGAGCGCCATCGATGCAGACCATCGCTCCAAAATCTTTGGCGATTTTAGCTGCTTCCTTGACAGGAGTGGCAATTCCGTCAAGATTTCCCACATGGGATAGTGAAACCATTTTCAGGTCACTTCCCGCATCTGCACAGGCCTTTTCAAAATTCTCTAGATTGAATGTGTTGTCATCATTTGATTTGACAACTCTATGGTCGATACCTTGCTCTTCTTCGAGTTGTAGCCATGGTACAAGATTAGAATTGTGCTCTCTATCCGTTGTTAGGACTACATCACCTTTATTCCAAGAAAGTCCTTTTGCCACTTGATTAAGCGAGTGTGTGGCATTTTTGGTGAATATGATCTCATTGGACTCATTTGCGTTAAACAGTTCAGCAATTTTTCTTCTACAGTTCATCATCTTGCGAGAAACTGTTGTGGCATACCTGTGAACAGAACGACCTCCGCAACCAGGCGATTCTTCGTAGTAAGACCTAATCGCCTCAATTACTGATGTGGGGCGTAAAGTCATGCATGCATTATCGAGGTACACAGGTGGGTTTTCACCGCCGAGAGTAGGGAAATCCTGTCGGAACTTAGAGAACATCACCAAGCCTCCTTGTCTGGAATGAAATCGACTACTGGGCTATTGACGCCGCAGTTCTTGCATGTATATCTTGAAGGGTAATTTTCGTCACATCCCTCGCACTTTTCACCAGCAACACCTCTGCTGTTGCAGTTAGGACTAGCACAATCAACGATTGTCTCCCCGTTTTCATTTTGGCTGATTGGAGCACTTGCTTCACATGATGGGCATTCNCCTTCNGTNGCNAGAATNACNCCCTCNATNAACAGGTCNGCATCNGCNGCNGCNGCTGCNTTNGTTCGTACNTTNGCACCTTCNCCNAGCATNCTTTGCGGGAACCAAAGNATGTGCATNANNAANTAAANCAGNGCNACTCCNGAGATNAAGTGAATTGAATAAACAGCGTAGTNNACAACATNTCTCTCNGCNATNAANTGTGCNCCNGACCAGCCGTTCAANATCANNNTNANNANCCANANNANTACCATNATNGTCCAGGCAAAAAGACTGTGNTCAGCCATTGCCTCTTCCATNACTCTGACATCNGTNTGAACGTGGTTTTCNNNNACATGANAATCNCNAGTNTCNGTTACAGCCTTCCAAAAGAAGTATGTGAAGAAACANCCNACTGCNGTNAGCATTACTCCTCCTAANGCATCACCAGCGCTAGCNCCAATAGGGAAGTTNGGTGCNNTTACNTGAAGNANGACTTGTGACANGAAAATGGATGACCAGATGATNATNACATTGATTATGTGTCCNCGCATTACNGGGAAATTNACNGAAAGNTGAACGAAAAACCANANCCAAAGNATTCCNGAAACTACNANTTGGAAGAATGCGAATCCNCCTATTTCTGCTAATCCATCAATCCCGGTCACCTTTGGGTCTCCTCCAGAAAACAGATCAGTAGATACTGACCCCAGAAGGAATGCAAAGACTCCGGTAAGCATTGTCATCAGGTGTGGCTGTCTCCATTCATGACGCAGAAGTTTGAATTGAAATTTCCATTCGTGACGGATTTGATCAATGGTGCCGAGCATTGGATGAAGGTCAGCGAACTTTTTTTCGAGAATGACATCACCTAGGCGAAAAGGCATCTCATCATGCCCTTCGGGGGAGATTTCGGACATCAAACTCACCTCCGCCATGGTTGATGGTGGGCGCTCTCCCTTTGAGTAATTTCGGTCGTTTGCACCTCCGTAGGAGGTGTGGTTACGGACAAATATTTCTCCAAACCACTCAAGATAGTGGTTTGATTCTAGAAGGACCTACCCATTCATCCCAACTCGAATCGAACCCTTCGTATGTTATGAAAAATGAACTTGGTTCGACTTTTACTACACTCGCGTCCCACCATTCGCCATTCCATTCAACTTTGACTCTCTGGCCAACTGAAAACGGATTATTGAAGGGATGGTTTTCAGGTTTGATTTTCCAACCCGTTGGTCCGACGACATAAATCGTATTTCTTGTTTCAACTCTTGCTGTAGCTCTCTCATCAAATGAAATAGAAACTATCGAACTGGAATTGAGATTTGTTTCACCCAATTTTGGATGGTCGTACGCATATCCCTTAATCACTCCATCTTCAAGGAATGCGTCCTTGATTACTACCTCGGGTTTCAACAGACTTTCACTCTCATTTGAATCTGAAGCGATCATGTATTTTACTAAGGACCTGTAGTCGATTTCAGAATCTAAATCTATACCCAATTCTGCGAATTCTTGATGCACATCTGCGACACTAAGTGGTTCATCACCGAGTTCAGTCAATATTCGAAAATATTCTTTGGCAGGAATCACTCCAGTGTTGTTGGTATCAAAGACTTGGAAAGCTTCAATCAATTCTCTTTCCGCTTCAGAGTCATGCGCAATATATTCTTGAACTTCGCTCGATGATTCATTTAATGCTTCGATTCTTCCCCATTCAACATTATCTTCTACATCACCATCATCAAACTGAATAAAGAAAGTGTGATTGTCATTTTCTTTCATTATTTTACCAGGATAGTAGTGGCCATAATTTTTCCAATTGACGAAAACTCTGTCCCCTACCTTATAGGGAATACTAGCGGGACGAATTGTACCAGGTGAAGAACCGATAACTACTGCATGCTTAGTTTGTACAACCGAGTTATGATATGGCACTTCAATTTTGTAAGTTCCATCATCATTAATCGCAATAACTCTACATCTGTCTAGCCAGCGTTGATTGGTCGGACTATGGTATTCAACATGGTCTCCTACATTGAATGATTGAGGCAATTCAATTTCGGGAATCGGAGGCGTTTGTGGAACTCCTTGTGTCTTGAGCATTCCCATTTGTTGAAGGGCAGAAATTACTGCTTCAGTGACTGCTTGAGGATCATTATTGATTGTAGTATTACTAACTACATCACCTCCAATAACCGAGTCTTTCATCTCAATATTATTACCTCCAGTAGGAGGTGCAGGAATCCATTCAGAGCCAGTCCACATGAATTTACCATCGGGACTTAGCACTCTCTCGGTCATGAAATAGCGTAATTGTTGAATCATATCAATTGTACTACCGACAAACTTTGTCTAGCAATACAATTCCGGATTAATCTTTATACCATAAATGACGAATCGGAGACCATGAAAGAGATGACAGAATATAGCCAATTATACCAAGTAAGCAATTCATCCACTCCCGAATCAATCAACATAGATATCAAGTCATTAAGTTCTGATTTTTCATCGCAAAAGAGCAACTCAATAGTCGCAAATCCAGAGCCTAAATCAAAATCTACAATTTTGTATATACTGATTATTGCCAGCTTCATCTTGGCACCAGTTTCAGTTGTCGAAGATGTATGGTTGACCCAGACAATTGATACAGACGAATGGGGTGATACGGTTTTCACGCAGGAAGTGCATGTTGGATTACGTCAAGTGATGTATGAGACATGTGTTGACGGCACCGATTGTGAATATACAGATCAAGAAAACTTCGGGGACCTATACGACATGTGTATGGAAGAGATTGGAAATTATGATAGCGGATATTATGATGAAGAAATCGATGAGTATTGCGGACCTTGGTCAGATTTACATGTCGGTGGTATGACGGCATCAGTGCTAATCATAATCGCTGCAGTTATGCTATTCGCTGCATTTTTCATGCAAGGAAGACCCGACACAATTGAGACAGCTAATTACATTGCAATGGGTGCAGGCAGCCTGATTATTTTTGCACTTACTTTTTGGCATTTCATGCTACCAGAAGCAGCAGATAATTTGGATTGGGGAAGAGGTCCTTGGTTCGCAATTTTATCTGCGGGACTTTCAATTGCCGCAGGATTCATTGGGTACAAACGATCAAAAGAAGCCGGAAGTCAAGAATTTTAAATTTCCATATACGGGTAAAATGAATAACTTCTTTGATTTAGAAAATGCATGAGCAAGAATTATTTTGTGAATTTCGTGTCTGAGCCAAAAAACGACCCGCTGAAAACTATTGTTGGGATTGCATGTACTGCGAGAGCTATTTCTGATGGTCATAAAGTCAGTGTATTTTTTGCCGCCCATGGCACTAGGCTCTTAGACCAATCATACATTCAGGGACTTGATATGGAAATGGGTCCAGATTCTCGTGCTGTATCAGAGATGATGGACACAATAATTTCTAATGCAGTTTTGTACTGTTCATTTGCATCCGTAAAAGCGACTTTGGGACATTCTGAAGGGGATGAAGCATTAATAGTTCCAGATGAAAAAATCACGTGGAGTGGGCCTCCTGGTGTTATTGAATTAAGCTCGCAATCTGATGTTCAATTAGTCTACTGAGTTAGGCGCCGAGAGAGAGATTTGAACTCCCGAGGGACAGGCCCACGCGATTTCCAGTCGCGCGCACTACCAGGCTATGCGATCTCGGCCGCACCTTATCCGACAAGCATTTCATGTTTAACCGAAACGGTTGCGATATATTCAATCTCATTCCGAATCGATTATATCGCAATGGTAGGTCGCCACGAATACGCCACCATGGCTTAGTGGTATAGCACCTCATTGGTAATGAGGAGGTCGCGAGTTCAAGTCTCGCTGGTGGCTCCAGATTCATTTCATCGGTTTCAGATGTGACCTTCTTGCACAGAGTTGATAGGTTGCGACAGACCCGTAGGGTCTGGTTGTGGAACATGAATTCGTCCTTCAGGGCCCCCTTGGCATTGTTTTTGACAATACTAATGATTAGCCATGTAGCAGCTGCAGCAACAAGTGTGTGGAATGGTCCTTCTGGCTTAGCCGGCACTTCTAGAAATGTCGCAGATGCATTCGAGGTCCCAGGTAATGCCACTGTCATCGATGCTTGGCTACATGTTGATGAAAGTGGATATTTGGAGGACGGATATGGAGAAACTTGGACTGGTGAAGACGCTCCTGGAAACTTCACTTCAGGACAATTCACGAACACGATGATGGGTAAATTCGACGGAGCTATGTCTCTAGCACCCGATAGCGCTGTTTCCAATATCGATACGTTCTCCTCTGCCAGCCTGCAACTTCCCAGTTCTTGGACTCACTCCGGTGCGATTTGGGAAGCAGTAAACCCTTCGAGTATGAGCGGCACAGTTACTGGTTCAACACGAACACTAGCGCATGGTTACGTTCCAGCATCTGCTGCCGATGGCGGTGTTGTTGCAGCAACTCTGCCTGGCCAAGGTCTTCCAGTAAATACTGCGGGAAGACTAACAGCGCCGCAATTCTTGGTGCCATCGCCAATTAATCACTTCAATTTGTCATTCTCACATTGGCATCATTTGGATGTTAATGACGGGGCTTGGGTTGAGTATAAACTAGATAATGGGGCTTGGACTTATATCGAGCCCTCAGGTGGTTATCCTTCAACAATCTCTAGCAATGCTAGCGTTCCTAACGGTGCAAACGGCACAGGATTTGGAGTGTTCGGTGATGGAAATCACAGTGGTTGGACAACAGCATTATTCAATCTCGACAACATTTCCGGAATTTCGACTGCAACTTACATGCAATTCAGATTCCAAGTTTGGACAGATAGCAGTAGCACACCTAGACCTGGATGGTTCTTGGATGATTTTTCTGTAACAAATGTCGGAAACTCAGTGGGATTGTGGCATCACGGATGTTATACTCAAACCTCTACTAGTTGCCTCTACAGTAACAATGCCGAAGGAGCGCTGGAAAGTTCCATTGACTTGTCGTCGAGCAACACTGGCTCAAAAATCCAGACCCGCTTAGAATTCGATCTTGAAGGCTCATCATACGACAATTTCTGTGTCGAATTATCAACAAATAATGGAACCTCATGGACTGATATTTCATCATCGAGTGGCTCTAGTCTTACTTCATGCAGTTCGCGAGGTTCAATTCCGGGAAGCAGTTACACATTACCCAACGGAACAACAGTTTACGATGAATCCGGTGGATTCGTAGTATTAGATTTCTCAATACCTTCGTCGATGATTGGTGCAACCACTGCATCAAAAATTCGTTATGTTGTTGACACAGACTCTTCGGTTCAATATGGTGGTAGTATGGACAGTAGAGAAGGGTTAACCGTTGATTGGTTCAAAGTAATCAATTCATCAGGAAATACTGTTCATACAAATCAACTTTCGAATTCTTCATCGGCAACAACCTATGGAGTAAATGGTGCCGCCAATGATTGGGCATTCATTCAAATCGGGACAGGTGGTTTGTCCATCAGTGATAGTTTGGAAGATGCGCCAGCTCTACCTCCAGGAGGATGGAGTATTTCCAATCAAGTTGGTCAAACAGGCTGGCAATTTGGAGCAGTTTGTTCAAATTACACCGATGGACCTACATCTTTCCCGAGCGCAAGTCTAGGGTTTGCTACAAATTTGTGTGGTGATTATGATTCTAGTTCAGATAACTCATTGATTTCTCCAAATTATTACGTTCCATTGGGAGCAAGTGCTAGATTTGTTTGGAAACACTGGATGTGCTCAGAAGATAGTTGGGATGGCGGTGCTCTATATGTTTCAGTCAACGGTGGAGCATGGAATCAAGCCTACGTGAATTATGCTAACGGTTCGAACTGGTATGACGGTTCAATCACTAATACAGTCGGGTTTACCGGAACCGATGTTTGGGATGGGCGTCAATATGTAGCTGCATCAGGCGGCTGGTCGTGTACAAGCACTGTTAACATTCCATGGTTAGATATGGAGTATGATGTTTCAAATCTCTCAGGTAACAATGTCTCGTTTAGATTCCGCCAAATGGCGGATTCAGCAGTTCAAGAACCGGGTTGGTATGTTGATGACATCGGTCTTGAAGTAGACTGGTTCGAAACNGAAGGNTCNTGGATGTCACCNNTNGTNTCNACTCATGATTTAGGATATGGNTTCNTNGANGCTGANATCATTCTNCCNAANAATACNTGGTATGGAGTNAATGTNNTNGATNCNNCNGGACAGGTNATNCAAGGNCATGAAAANNNGACATTACCNNTGTCNTTAGCNAGTATCGATAGAGATGTTCATACAGGAATATACATCGAGGTCATGATGGGCACTGGCGATGAATATTATACCCCACTAATCAAGGAATTGACCGTAGGTGCGACACGATATTTCGGAGATGCAAATGGTTGGAGTATCCCATCTTCCCTATCCCGATTATCTAATGGTACATGGGTGAATAATGGTGGCTCCACGCAAATTGTGACTGGGGATTCTGGATTGTCATCACGTCCAATTTCCTCTGCAATGATAACAGGTAACTTCTCTGGTGTAACCTCGTCATTGACTACCTCCGGTACTCAAAGCGTTTCAACAAATATGGTGAACGGAGTTCTTGATTTAGGGGACATGCGAACTTATGTCACTCCAAGGCTGACATTTGCTCCCGGGGCAATGGCAGAGTCATTAGCCTTCAGAGGTGCGTTCGCTCAACCAGCTCATGATGCATCTATTGATTTGGCTGATGATGGAGTTACAGACTGGCAGTTTTCATCATCTCCATCTTATGGCTCATATGGATGGCAGACAAGGATGGATGCATCTTCTATAACGCATTCGATGAGTATAACTGGTAGCGGAACTATGTCAGTATTAGTTCCACAGAACGCAAATATTCACACCTTATTGCTTGGAATCAATCCTAACGGAAATACAGAGCCACTAACTGTTGCCAGTGGGCAGAATGCGTTTTACCAAATTCCTACATATAATTGGACCACAACTGTGGTTTCTATTGCCACCCCGCAATTAGTATCGAGTGGAGTTCATATAGACTCATCAGGTAGAAATTGGTCGATGTACGACATAGATTTCTCATCTTCTTCGTCTACATCTTTCGATATTGGTTCATTTGCAATTGGATATAACTTGTTTGAGAATGTTTCAGGATTGGGTCAAGTGGTCAAGACTTACCATGAAATGAATTCAAACAACGGACAAGTCGATATCGTAAATGTGCCACTAACCTGGTCTGCTTCTGATGGTGGTGTCTCGATTAATGGCGGAGTCTATCATGAAAATATGATTACAAATCACCCATACAGTGTTCCAGAAACATGGTATCCAAATGGTGAATTGCAAGGTTTCACTACTCAACATCATCATTTACTTGGAAATGAGAATATCGATGAAATCCATCTTATTGGAATGGATTCCTCNGGAGACATCTTGAACATTGTTCTCAGTGATATTCACACTAACCCGACTTTTACTCAATNTAGTGGCCAGAGTATGCTACACTTGAACAACACTTCCTCTGTAACCGAGATAGGAGGAAGGTTGGTTGTTGATTGGCAGTTTGAGGTAGACTGGGATTGGAATGATTCCCAATCTATGACTTGGACTGCACAAGGATTCGATTCAAACGGTGAGGGGTTGTCTCCTGCTTCCGCACAGTCCGGAGGAGTCGCCACTCAAGCGAGTGAAAATGACTTGCAGGTTGACGCTTGGTCCGTCATGGATCTCTATGGGCATGATTTNTCAGACCTATTCTCTCCATCGTATCCATTTTGGGCTAAATCTGGAAGCCAAGTTTCTGTATCGGGAACAGTCAGATTCGAAAATACCCTTGATATGAGGCCAATGTTGGGAGACTTCGTTGTAGCAGTGAATGTAGATGGCAATGATGTTGTTCTCAATTCTACAGGAGACGGTCAATGGACCGGGCTCGTGACTCTACCTAACTCTTCAAGTGAGGTAAATTTGACGCCATATGTAATTCGTGCTGGACCAGTTACCGGAGCTTACGGTGCTGAAGATACTACCTTGACGAATCCTGTTAACATCCTCCTAGACAGTCAATCACCGTGGGCGTCTAACCTACAGGTGAATAACGGTCAGAGACTCTTGGATGCAGATGGTTATACTTGGGATCCATCATCCAGCCTCTCGTTACAGGTTACTATCACCGATGAGCAAGCTCTAGGTGATGAGATAGTCATGCATTATTGGCGAGAAGTTATGGATGATTCGAACCTTGATGGTATTGCGGATTACTCTGAGTACCAAACCATGTCGAAATCATTGCCTGAGGGTATTGCAGGCGAGAGAACTTTGACATTCAGCGGTATTGATGTTTCAGGTCTTGAAATGAATGCTAAGTTCTCTGTATTCTTTACAGGAACAGATTATGCTGGACATGAACTAATGTATGGTGGAGATGCAGGCATAGATCACGACATGGGTACACTGGTAATTGCCGTAAACGAGCCAACATCGATTCCAGTAAACGGTCTAGTATTAGACACAATAAATGAACAACTACTTGCTGGGCAAATGCATAATTTGACCATGGAGATTAGTGACGCAAATGGTGTTAATTCAATCGATATAGTTACAATCAAGTTGCTTGGTTCTGAAGAAAACTCAATCGGTGTAATGAACTGGGAACCCCGAAATGGTGCAATGTACACCAGTAATGAGTCACAGTTAACATTGAACGATGTAATTGCCACACAAGGTAGTGGCGATTCATGGTCGGTATCTTGGCACTTCACATTGGATTGGGATTTCGATGAAAATGTGATGCCAGANTACGCTTTGCCAACCATTGTTGTTTACGACGATGATGACCTGAATCCTGTTGCATTATTGACAAACCTAGGAGAAATCAGGTGGCAATTGGACAACAACTTAGCCGTAGTAGTAGAGAATATGTCGGACAACACTCCGCCAATCTCAATGCATTCTGCAGAACATATCTACGTGCAGCCTGGTGATGATTTAACAATTACAGGTTCCGTAATTTATGAAAAATCAGGTGCTGAGCTAACCACACTTCCCGAACAAGGACTAGAAATAGGAATAGAAACCATGTATGTTAACGAACAGCTACAATACTATGCAGAAGTTGGGCAAAATGGCGTATGGTCTGCGGGTGTTATCCTTCCTTCAAGGTCTATTTCCGAACCTTTGCTAATCTTAGATTACCACATAACTGGAATACCTGCACCAGGTGAAGATATGACTCAGATTCAGACTATTATCACTGTTGATGAGACCAAGCCAGTAGTGCAGTTCTCAACTGCACCGCTATCTTTGGACGATGAAGATCTGGATATGTTACAATTTTCTGTATTGATAATTGAAGATGGTGGGATGCCTGCCGGCGACCTGCCAGTCAATTGGGCATTCATGCGGAATGGCCTGATTATACCAAGTGGTCAGTCAAGTGCATTGATCCCATATGTCGCAGATAACGATGGAATGTGGACCTATTCCGGTAGTGTTGATTTCACCGATGGAATAAACGTAAGCCTAGAGGATGGAGATGAACTAATTTGGTGGGTTGATGTGACAGACTTAGCCGGTAATTCCGCCAGTGGTACTGGCCTTTCAGTTGTAGACCCAATGCGTACTGATTTCACTGTTCTTTCGTTCGATATAACTGTCACAAATATTGAAATTTCCTTGGCAGACGGAAAAGTTCCTAGAGGAAACGAGGTTGTCGAAGGTACTGAAATCGGCGTAGTAGTTCATGTGAGAAATATGGGTACAAAGTCAGGTACAGTGATGGTTTCACTAGTCGAAGATATGGGTGAGGCAAGAACCTGGCTCTCGCACGGTGAAATGGAACTGTCTCTATCACCAGGTCAAAGCCTAGAAACAATACCACTCTTATTCGAGACCCATGGCGCAGGTCAGCAGAATTTGTATGTCAATGTAACAGGAATGGACTTGTGGGTTGCCAATTCAATGTTGCCACACTGCTTTGCGATAGGCGGGAATGCAACCTGTAATTTGGATATGGAGTCCGACATGCCTAGAGTGATCAGTCAAGAAGATGCGGAATCAAGCATTGATTCGATGACGGCGATAGTATCGATTTTAGCGATATTATTGTTGGGTGCTGGAGTTGCGATAGTAGTCCTATTACGTCGTGAAAGTTCTGGTGAGAGTATATTCTATGACGATGACGATGAGTGGGAAGATGAGCCTGAAGAATACAGCGAGGCAGAGCCAGAAAGAATACTTCCACCTATGGCTCCAAGTAGGCCANACATGGATGCAGCAACTANAGCTCTGGAACCTCTTCAACAAAAAGATGAGGCTCAAGATGAAACAGAATCAAGTTCTGAGGTTGATACCTCTTCGGTAAATGATGACCCATGGGCAGATGTTGATTATACCGAGGAAGAATAAGACTCGCAAAACGCGCGTCTAGTATGGCATATTGACCGAAATCCATTAAAGCCTATTTTATTGATTGAAGTCTAGAGAGCAACACTCTCTGGATGGGATTGGAATGAATAGTAGAAGCGAAAGCACGGATACGGATGCACGTGTTCGGGAACTACAAACGCAAGTCGAAGATTTGAAAGAACTGGTTAACACCCTACTTTCTGTAATATGTGAAGAGCCTGATGGAGTCTCTAGNGGAGCAGCTCCATCTTATGGCCAACCAAAAATGAACTATTGCATGTGATTATCCTTTAATCACAGCCAATGGCATCATTCTAGCGATTGGTTTTGCTAGTCCTGCATCATTGGATAGTTGGATGACTTCATCCACATTTTTGTACGCATCAGGAGCCTCTTCAGACATTATGTTTGGAGTGTTTGCATGTATTCGGATACCTCTGGATTCCAATTCCCGCTTCAGAGCCTTACCATCAATTTGCTTCTTCGCTTGTGANCGTGATAGTACTCGTCCCGCTCCATGGCACGATGATGCAAATGCCCTGTTGTTAGCCATTCCTTCTAGGAGCCAAGAACCAGTACCCATGTCTCCGGGAACGAGAACTGGCTGCCCCGGCATTGCTCTTGTTGCACCTTTTCGATGAACCATACAAGTGCACTTTTCGCCGTGAATATGATGTTCCTCGACCTTAGCAATGTTGTGGCTTACGTCGTACAGCAGTCTTGTTTCCACATCCATTTCAGCAGCTAATGTTTGTCTCAACCTGTGAGTTAGCGCACTTCTGTTTGCGAATGCAAAATTTGCTGCTCCGTTCATAGCATCGAGGTAGGATTGCCCCTCTCTACTATGGATCGGGGCC
This sequence comes from Methanobacteriota archaeon, assembly GCA_002727695.1. The sequence continues at coordinate 19,599 of PBXT01000022.1, forward strand.
GCAGCAAGTTGACGGTCTTGAATTTCAAACCCCCAATCATCGTTATACCAAGTACCCTGTCGATTTCTATACTTATCTTCAAGNCCACGAACGTGATCTGTGCACACTTGGTGACCAAGGCCCCTACTTCCGGAATGAATCATGCAGACTACTTGTCCTTCGAACAAATTGTGAGGATTACTGTCTTCGACTGACTGAACGGTTTGTAATTCCAAGAAATGATTCCCCGAACCCAATGTTCCAAGAGCCTTCATTCCACGGTTCATAGCTCTCTCGGACACGCCCTCGTCGGTTTCAAGGNCTCCATTTGATTCGATATTTTTCAAATCATCATCATATGCATAGCCCATGTCGACCATAGCGTCACTTCCACGGGAGATTATCTCATCCAGCTCTCGACGACTGATTTCTAAGCCACCNTTGCCAGAACCACCTGAAGGAATCCTTCCATTCAGTCTGCCAGCTAATTTGTCAAGATTTGGAATATCATCGACGCTACACTCTAGTGCAACCATTCTTACTCCGCAATTAATATCGAAACCAACTCCTCCAGGAGAAATAGAACCGCCTTCTTCTCCCCAATTGACATCTGTTGCAAGAACACCCCCAATCGGGAACCCGTATCCAAAGTGCCAATCTGCCATCGCCCACGCTTCACCCACTACACCAGGCATTGATGCGATGTTCACCAATTGTGATATCGAGCGCTCATCACTACTCTTCGCTAAATGCTCAGGACTTGATACAATCATGGCATCGACATTCATCGAACCATGTTTTCGAATTCTCATTAGGCCATCACCTTCAACTTCGAGGTGACTGCGCCAATTAGCCCCGTCCATGTACGGGCGATTAGTTTCATCTATTCATTTCTATCTTTGAAAGGGGGATGGTTTGAAGTTATATTGACGCACCCGTCTTTCTGCCCGTAGGGCAGGTGATGTGAATGGGTCTTCCACCAATCGACCTTCAAGTGTTCCATGAAAATGGATATACGCGCCGCCAATGTAGGGTTACAGGGTTGTGGTTTTGGTCTTCAGATCCTGTCAGAGATACTTGCGGCGATACTGAGGAGGATGAATACACATTCATCGGGGCTCCAATAATTGATGGATTTTCTCAGAGGGGCCGGGATCTCAAAGATGCTATGCGTGAACAGTTCATTGGTTTCTTTGAACAAAGAGAGCATACTAGAGTTGAGCCTTACCCAGTTCTTGCTAGGTGGAGAGATGATATTCATCTCACAATTGCAAGTATTGCAGATTTCCAACCACACGTTACATCTGGCGCAGTAGAGCCTCCTGCCAATCCATTGGCAATTTCTCAGCCTTGTATTAGGTTGAACGATATCGATGCAGTAGGGCGTTCAGGTCGCCATTTGACTACCTTTGAAATGATGGCTCATCACGTATTCAACCGTCCTGATGAAGGCAAAATGTACTATTGGATGGAAGAATGCGTTAGGTACTGTCACGACATGTTGTGCGTGACTTTCGGTATCGACCCTGCTGAGATTACTTACGTAGAGAATCCTTGGTCTGGTGGCGGGAATGCAGGACCTGCTGTTGAAGTGATTGTTGGCGGTCTTGAATTGGCGACTCTCGTTTTCATGAATCTTGAAGAAGATGAAGAAGGGGATGTTGAGATTAAGGGAGTCAATTACTCCGAAATGCCGCTTCAAATTATTGACACAGGATACGGATTAGAACGTTTTTGCTGGGCTGCTGCGGGCACACCTACTATTTACGAAGCAATTTATCCCGAAAGCGTTGCATGGCTGAAGGAGCAAGCAGGGTTTTCTGCTGACATGTTTGATATGACTCAAGGTGAACTTGACTCACTTTTGGGTGAAATGAGTCGCTTATTCGGTATTATGAATATTGAAGCAGGCAGTGATGGAGAGAGGATGCGAGAAGTGTTCTTGTCTCGGTTGAAAGAGAGAGGACATTCAATCGATTCTGAAATGTTCACAGCAATTACTGAACCNTTATCCAAAATCTATGCAATTCCTGACCACATGCATGCTCTAGCTAACATGCTNGGGGACGGCCTAGTTCCTTCGAACGCNAAAGCTGGNTATCTNGCNAGGATGATNGCACGNAGAGTTTTGCGAATGCGTGACGACCTAGGTCTCGAAGTGAGCCTTTCNGATTTGGCNCTGCATCATCTGGATGTGAATTANTCAACCAAGAGAATGAAACAGACCCAAGAAGGTCTTGTAACCATTCTCAAAGGCGAAGAAGAGCGATATGATGAGATGCTTCGCAAAGGAATGCAAGTAGTAAAAACTGCAATCAAAGATATCTCAAAAGAAGCAACAGAACTCCCGGATGAAATCCTGTTTACAATAAATGATAGTCATGGAATTGCACCTGATTTGGTTATTAACATTGCAACCGATTTGGGTTGGAAGGATTTAGTTTTGCGAACAGGCTTCAACGCCGAAATGGCCGAGAGGCACGCTGCAATGGCAAAGGCTGCAGCTAAGGCTGTTTCTGCCAAACCGTTTGTAGTATCTCTACCCGAACTTCCTGCAACAGTCGCTTTGTATTACGAGGATGTTTCCTCACAAAACTTCGAGGCTAGCGTACTAGCGTGCCTGCCACTTGTTGGTGATGATTTACCAGAAGGTGCTACACATGGTATTGTCCTTGACAGGACTTGCTTCTACCCCGAAGGAGGTGGCCAGGAAGGTGATTATGGAAACCTAACCTGTGATTCAGCTTCACATTCAATTTTGGATACTAGGAAAGTTGGAGAATTGGTAATTCACTTATCCTCTGGTCCATTTGAAGTCGGAGACATGGTTCATGGAGAATTGGATTGGGTTCGAAGGAGGCAACTGATGGACCACCATACTGCTGTTCACATCGTTGGCGGTGCAGCCCGACGACTTCTTGGACCGCATATTTACCAAGCAGGTGCTAACAAATCAGTCGAATCGGCTCGTCTTGATATTACCCACCACAGAAGATTGACAAGGTCTGACCTTGACCAAATCGAGGCATTGGCTAATGAAGTGGTTCAGAATGTTTCGAGAACTGAAAAACTAACTTTGGACAGGAAAGATGCAGACCGTAAATTTGGCTTTGATTTGTACCAAGGGGGCGCTCCTAAGGGTAGTGACATCAGGATTCTAAGAATCGCTGACCACGATATTCAGGCTTGTGGTGGTACTCACCATGATGAACCAGGGCGAATCGGTCAAATCAGAATAGTTCGCTCAAATGCTGTTCAAGATGGCGTTGAAAGGTTACACATTGTTGCAGGTCAAGCTGCTATGGAGCATGCTAGAAATCAAGAAACAATCTTGCGAGATGCTTCTGAAGTATTCCAAGTACCTGTTGAAGAATTGCCGGCTACTGCTAGCCGTTTCTTTGGTGAATGGAAGGAGCAAAGAAAACGAATCGAGGCATTAGAAGCCGAAATTGTACGCTTGCGAACATCTGGTGGTGGCGACGATATGGCTGAGGTGGATGGCGTCCGTGTCGTAATCATGGAAGTTGATGGCGACTTGAAGCAGATGACAAAGATGCTCAAGGAATTGACTTTGGATGAATCTAAACCAACTCTAGCAATTCTTGGAAGCCGTGAAGGCGGTGGCAAATTGATGGTAGCAACTACTGAAGGTACCGTAGCTAGTGTGAAGTTCAATGCTGTTGACATTCTTCGTGCAATATCTTCTCACATCAATGGTGGAGGGGGGGGACGTCCAACCTTTGCTCAAGGTGGCGGCTCAAACCCAGATGGTTTGCCTGCTGCATTGGATGCTGCTAAGGAACTCATAGGTGCCTGAGCGCTGCTACATCAAATCCTGAAACGGCTCTTGATATCGCTTCGCTAGGTGAAAGCCATTCAAATTGAGATATCTCGTTCTCCTTCAACTTGATTTGCGAATCGTCTCCGTCCCAATTTGCTTGATATGTGAAAGAAACAAATGATATCCCTTCGTTTGTGAATATTCTTTGAGTAATAATTGGGGCGTCATCAGTCAATTCAATTTCGATTCCCATTTCTTCAAAAGCCTCTCGAACACATCCTGAAGCAGGGTGTTCGTCATGATCCATGTACCCACCTGGTAGGGTCCAATGGCCAACGAAATGTCCTCGCTCAATTTTACCCATCAATACTTCACCTTGAGGATTCAGCACCATTACCTTCGAAACTAAACGATGTATTGACCTGTAGATTGCCTCTCGTGCAATGGGGTGCACTGAATCGTCACTAATGCATTCATCCTTCCAAGCCCAATGCTCTGGCCATTCGACTTCAGGGTGAGCTTTGGAAACTTCAAATCCGAGTATGTTGAACTTGTTCTTCACTTCCCATTGAATGCCCATTGCAGTGACTTCAGATTCAGTTGGGAATCTGAATTTTGTTATTCCAGTGTTGTTCATTACGGGCTTTTGTGGCCCGTTTCCTTCAGAATCAACGAGCAACACCTTCCCATCATGCTCAAGATAGAGTACTGATGATGGGTGCTCCATGTTAATGCGTACAGTTAATGTGATTTAACTTTCAGTAAATCTCCACTCACTCTTCTTCACTTGAATCATCATTTTCATGATTGTAGTTTGCTTCCTCTAGTAAATTGGGTTTCTTCACCTTCGGGTTGCCCTCAATCTGTTTGCTGACTTTGGCGCCAAGTTTCTTCAGATTCTCCGTTCTTCTAATGACATTGCCTCTACCTTCTGAAAGTTGACTGATTGCACTTTCATATGCTTCTGTGGCTTGCTTCAACTCGAATCCTACATTGGTAAATGATTCGAGGAACAGCACAATTTTATCGTACAGTTTCCCTGTCTCTGAGATTAATTCCATCTGATTTTTGGTCTGAACTTCTCGCTTCCATATTTCCTTTATCAGCATCAGAGTTGTAACAATAGTAGTTCCAGTAACTACTCTTACATGGCTATCCTTTGCGAATTCCATGTACAGATCTGGATGCATTTTCATTGCTGTACTGAATGCCCCTTCGAGTGGGACATACATCAGAACAAAATCAACAGTGTTAATCCCTTCAATTCCTTGGTAATTCTTACTGGCAAGACCCTTTGCGTGGTTCTGAATTGATTTACAGTGTTCTTTCATTGCAGCCTCCATCTCGGCATCTGTTTCAGCGTTGACATATCTCTCCCAAGCTGTAAGGCTCACTTTTGAATCGATGATTATCTGTCTATTATCTGGCAGATTGATTATGAAATCAGTTCGTGGTCTTGTACCATCTTCTTGTGTAAAGCTGGTCTGCGTCAGGTAGTCCTTGTCCTTGGTGAAGCCCAATGATTGTAATAGATTTTCAAGTACTACTTCACCCCATGCACCTTGAGCCTGTGAGTCCGCTTTCAGTGCTCTGGTTAGGTTGCCAGTTTCTTCAGATAACTTGAGTCCCAACTGAGATACAGTATTGATTCTCTCTTCCAAACGAGTACCTCTTTCAAGGGATTTAGCCTCAATTTGATTCATGCTTTCAGTGTAATCTTTCATTGCCTTCGCCAATGAATCTGTAGCCTTGTTGAATGTGGCAGTCTTATCTTCATCTGCCTTTGCAACAGCATCTTCAAATGCCGCTTGAGCAATCAGTTTGAACGTGTCTTTCATAGTATTCTCATAGCCT
>PBXT01000023.1 GCA_002727695.1 Methanobacteriota archaeon
CATATACCAGGTGCTGCTATGCTAAATGTGGAAACAGAAACCCACAAATTACTCTTTACCGGAGATTTTGATACTCGCGATTCACCACTGGTTTCTGGTGCTAAGCCGGAAAAATGTGACGTTCTTTTTGTTGAGGGGACATACGGGGGAAGAGATCATCCAAGTAAAGAAGAAACAATAGAGGCATTCGTAAATAGAATCGTAGAAGTTACAGATCGTGGAGGAACAGCATTAATCCCAGCATTTGCAAACGGTAGAACCCAAGACATCGTTATGATGCTTCACAAACATCTTCCTGAACTTGACGTTCATGTTGATGGAATGGGAAAAAGCGTAGCTAGGCTTCAGATGGAACATCCTGAAGCTTTGAGAGATCCTCAAGCATTAGAGGAAGCATGGAAATGGTGTAGAAGGGTTTCATCAAAATCTGACAAAAAGAAAGCATTGGATGCAGACTGTATAGTTTCAACCTCTGGTATGATGGATGGAGGGCCGTCGATTTGGTATCTTAACAGATTGAGAACGGATCCTAGAAACGCGATTCTTCTAACTGGATATCAAGCATCAGGTTCTGGTGGAAGAATGTTATTGGATGAAGGACATGTACCTATTTGGGATAAAAGAACACCAATCGATTTAGAAGTTAGCCAGTTTACATTTTCTACCCATGCAGGCCATTCTGAAATTGTTGAATTCGCAGAACAATGCCAAGCCGAAACAGTAGTCGTTTACCATACAGATCCGAATCATGCTAGACCACCTCTTGTAGAAGAATTGGAATCCAAGGGCCACGCAGTACATACCCCGATTAACGGGGAATCAACTGTACTAGAATGATAATTTAGCCGAAGTGATTGAATACAGTGACATTCACCGTCATCCATGGCAACCAAGAAAGCACCTCCTGGTAAGCGCAAGAAGAAGAAGCGCAAGATTCGCCTATCTTTGAAGAGTTCAAAGATGAAGAAAACAGATTCTTACACCGATCAAGTAGGATGGTCAACAGACGTTGGTCGAACCCTAGGTGAAAAACCGAAACCAAAGGAACCTGAGACAATCAGACACCAGTGCACATTATGTGGAGCTATAATGAAAGTTCCAAAACCAAAGAAGGCACGTTACACAATATCATGCCCACACTGTGGACACGAAGATTCGTTCAATTGATTACATCCACAATCCAAGCAATTCTAGGATTTGCCTAATTGCTGCAATTAGCATTACAGACACCAATGTATTCCTAACCGTTTTTTGAGAGAATTTCTCAGAACCAAATTTCGAACCTATGTAACCGCCGATTAATACAGCGAGAGCAAAAGGAATCAAAACCTCCAACTCAATGACATTTTGTCCCGATATTGAACTACCAATTAATCCAGCAGCGGAATTAACCCAGATGAAGATTGCAGCAACGCCAGCTGTTGTTTTTGGATCACTCCATCCAAACAACAGAATGATTGGAGATAAGAAAATTCCACCACCCACTCCAATGATTCCACTAAGTAAACCGATAATTGCACCAACAATTAAGGCGATATGAGTAGGGGGCGGGCTGGAAAACAAATCTTCAGATTCTCTAGATTTTGTTGTATATAATTTCCAAGCAGCGAACACTAAGGTTATCGATAACAATGTATCGTAAATATCATCATTTACTCGCAAATATCCACCTATTAATGCTGCAGGAATACTTGCTAAAATGAAAGGAATTGCCAATTTAGAATCAAAAAAACCACCGTTCTTGTATGCAAAAAAAGCCATTCCAGCTACTAATAGATTCAAACTCCAAGCATGCTGCTTCAACCAGGCGGGGTCGTTAGATGCATAGACAGTTAGTGACAACACAGCCAAATATCCAGAAGCTCCACCATGGCCCACGCTAGCGTACATTGCTGCAATCAATGAAAGTGCAACCAAGAGAATAAACTCTCCAAATACACCTTCCATNTACTAATCGAGGTGGAACTAGACGAATATTCTGTTGCTATNTTTNAGATTATTTTATCANGAAAAAGCAATGGTTAGGAATGCGATTATTAAGAACGCAAGAATACCACAATAATACAATATAGCTAATTCTTTTTTTAGATTAAACCCCTTCTTTTCTTCTTTCTGGCGTTCTTCAAATTCCTTTTGAATAACCAAAAACTCTTCACCAACACTTTCATTTTTTAATTTGTATGTCTTTATTGAATGTTTGATAATCCGTATAGCGATTTTTATGGTCCAATATGAAATGTATAAAATTGCAGTAAATATTGCAAAAATAAGCAACCAATCTCCAAATGAGAACATTTCAGGACAAAAACCTAGACAACCCATATTTGAAAAATCGAGATTGGGCCCACCTACATCACCATACGCCATACTAACAAACCCGTATTCAATTTTATAATAGAAATCCCGTATTCAATGTAATTGACATTCAAATCAACTTCCAAAGATGCTTTACGCAGAATGAAACACGACAANACAACATAAGGTGCCACCCATGGACTTGATGACTCTTCTTGCGATATTTTGTCTACTAATGGTAGCAGTCGCATTTAGCCCACTGGGTCTTGGAGGAGGCATCCTATACGTTCCAATAATGCATTACATGTTGGATTGGGAAATCAAAGAAGCTATTGTGGCCTCACTAACCTTGGTTCTTATGGTAAGCCTAGGAAGTAGCCTTGCCCATTCTAAATCTGGTCATGCTGATCACCGAGTTGCAAAATGGGGGCGTATAGCAGCGGTACCTTCAGCAACAATCGGTGTTCTATTATCTGGAGTTTTGTTGTCGCTGGTTGGAGATATAGGAATAAAAATCCTCGCTGCATTAGTCATTACCTTTGTATTAGAGAGAACCATAAGAAAGTCGGTAGAACATACTGTAGAATATACGGAAGAACAGTTATTGGAAAAGAGAAACCAATACTTAGCAGGATCATCATCCGCTGGAATTGCAGCCGGAATATTGGGAATCGGAGGGGGAGCAATTCTAGTAACTCTAAATCGGTCAATGTTGAAAATGGATGCAAAAAAAGCCGCAGGTACAAGTTATCTAGTTACGGCTACTATAGTTCCGGTTGCCCTACTGAGTCACCTTTTAATCAATCAAAACATCGAACAAATCGTTGAAAATTCAGGAATAATTGCGATGTTTCTAGTTCCGTTAATGGTTTTCATATCAGCCTTTTTTGGAGCTAAATATGCGATCAAATATCTTCCAAAACATATCGTGACTGGCGTGTTCATTTTCGTCGTATCGATGAGCTTAATCCGCTATATCCTCGACTTATATTCACAAATTTAGAACCGAGACAATCAAGGATTATCGCTTCTTGGTAACTCCATGGGCGAATTACCGTACTTTATCGAAGTCGCTCATGCCTTGGAAATTTGCAAAAAAACAATTTTACAAACAACCGTTGAAAGAGTACCTTTGAATCACTCTCACAATCGTATCTTGGCTGTTGATTTACCTTCTTTAGTCGACGACCCTCCATTCGATAATTCAGCGATGGACGGTTTTGCAATGAGGTATGAAGATACTATTGACGTACCGGCAAAATTAGAGGTAATTGGCACGATCCAAGCAGCAGGACAGGAAGACAACATTACAGTTGGAAAGGGCCAAGCTGTTAGAATAATGACAGGCGCACCAATTCCTAGTGGAGCAGACTCGATTTTGCAAGTGGAGTTGACATCGACAGAAAATAACACAGTCACACTTCAACAAGAATCTATGAAACATTTCATCAGGAAAAANGGAGAGAACTTATCCAAGGGCGAGGTAGCNCTTGAAGCAGGGACTTACCTCACTCCATCTAGAGTGGGTCTGTGTGCAACNATGGGACACTCATCTATTCCAGTAGTNAAACGATTGAAAGTGGCGATAATTTCTACTGGTGANGAATTAAAACAACCAGGAGAAGAANTAGAACGCGGCCAAATATACGAATCTAATTCCTTCGGATTAAGTGGCCTAGTTAANTGGTTAGGCCATGAACCCACACGGTTACATTGTGTAGGTGACACAATCGAAGACCTTCGTGAAACACTGAATAAAGCAAGNTCAGAACACGATCTGATTCTAACTAGCGGGGGNGTGTCAATGGGAGATTGGGATTTAGTTCGGAAAATAATGGAAGAAGAGGGAGACCTTCATTTCTGGAGAGTAAAATTACGCCCAGGGTCACCTCCGCTGTTCGGTACTTGGAACAACACTCCAATTTTCGGACTTCCCGGCAATCCAGTAAGTTCACATGTTGTGTTTAGAATACTAGTTGCTCCTTGGATACGTCACAGCACTCGTGCTAATGGGCCAATNGAGAGCAGAGCGATTGCAAAATTAGCAACTAAAGTAAAACCCACTAAAGATTGCCTCACCCTNCGCAGAGTTAGTATTGAATTTACCGATGGCGGCCTAGAAGCCCATCAAAAGATCCACCAAGGTTCGGGAAATATTGCTAGCATGGCACATAGCGAAGGCATGGTAATTTTACANCCCGGGCGTGAATATTCAATCGGAGANAGCGTAGAAGTGATGTTTTTGTGAGGCGNTTGGATGAAGTTTGAACAGGATATCGAATTGATTGAGGCNCTGGCATCAATCTATCCTAATTCGAAACGAAATACCCTGAGAAAGATGCTAACATCTGGACGTGTAATGGTTGAGGGAGAAATTGTTCACAAAGCAAAACACTTGGTTAGCGCAGGCAGCAATGTCACGATTTCTGACAAACAAACAGCTGCGAAAAACTCTCCAGCCCCGGCCCCAAAAAAACGACACTCGCGAATAAAAATCATTTTTGAAGACGAACACATTATTGTTGTAAACAAGCAAGCNGGCCTTCTTTCTGTAGCAACAGACAAAATGGAGCCAGACACTTTACACTCTAGGGTAGTAGACTATCTCAAATCAGAAAATGAGAAAGCATGGGCATTCATTGTTCACAGGTTAGACAGGGAAACATCNGGCGTAATGATTTTTGCAAAACACAAATGGCACAAAGAATACCTCCAAGAGCAATTTGCTAACAGAGATGTACACCGAATATATCACGCACTGGTTGAAGGAAGGCCCGATAAATCNAGTGGAACGATCNACGAATGGTTACTAGAAGACAAATTTCTGAAAGTGAAGGCGGTGAAGAAAAGCCACCCACAAGCAAGAGAGGCAATAACTCACTACAGNGTGGAAGATAGTGATGAATACGCCAGTCTTATTCAATTAACAATAGAGACTGGAAGAAGGCACCAAATCAGGGTTGGTTTGGCGAATTTGGGTTGTCCTGTAGTTGGAGATGAAGCCCATGGAGCGGAAGGAAACCCAATCGGTAGAATCGCACTTCATGCAAGTTCCCTGGAGTTCTTACACCCAGAAAACGACGACCCTGTAAGATTCGAGGCCCCAATCCCATTCGGTCCCGAATGAAAAGCAAGGACTCAAGAACCCTTGACCAGCCGTGTAAATCATGCCTAAGCCGGGAAGCGATGGCTGGATTGAAGTTCGTGGAGCACGAACTCATAATCTCCAGGATATCGATGTTAAACTTCCTCGTGGACAATTTGTCGTAATTTCAGGCGTTTCAGGTTCAGGAAAATCATCCCTAGCTTTCGACACACTCTATGCCGAAGGACAGCGGAGGTATGTTGAGAGCCTTTCTTCATACGCACGTCAATTCATTGGACAAATGAAAAAGGCGGATTGCGATGGTATTGAAGGGCTATCGCCNGCGATTTCTATTGACCAAAAACAGGGCAGTCACAACCCTCGTTCTACGGTTGCTACTGTAACAGAAATCATGGATTACCTCAGACTAATGTGGGCTAGAATTGGAAAACCACATTGTCCAACTTGTGGAATTGAAGTCGCTAGAAGAACNGTACAAGAAATCGTCGACGACATAATTTGGAAAATCGAAGGCCATGCCATCGCTGTTTGGAGTCCTGCAATTAGAAACCGCAAAGGAACCCATNNCGACTTGTTCCGACATTTGGTTGAACAAGGCTGGACTGAAGGAAGAATCAATGGAAGAGATGCTTCATTTGAGGATGAACACAATCTTGACAAGAATTTACGCCACGACATCGACGTTAGAATCGATAGATTGCGCTGTACAAGAGACCGTAGACAAAGACTCACCGAAGCCGTAGAATCGGCTCTAAGAATTGGAGGTGGAACAGTTGCTATTGAGAGTATCAAAGCACCAGAACCNAAATTTGAATTTAGTGAGGGTTCAAAATCAATGGATACCGAAGTTGGACAAACAATCGTTTGGTCCGAAGAATTTGCTTGTCCAGAACATGGCGCATTTATGCCAGAAATGAGTCCNAGAGTTTTCTCTTTCAACTCACCANTGGGGGCGTGCCCCTCTTGCCAAGGGTTAGGAGTTCAAAGGAGATTCAGCGAAGAATTACTAGTTGACAGAAAAGCGACCATCTCTGAAGGCTGTATTAAACCATGGCGACAATCCATGTCNCCTCATTGGTATCGAAAATTAATGGAGCAGACCGCATTACATTACGGTATTCCAACAAATATTCCGTATTCTGAATTGGATGATGATGCACAAGACATCCTAATGAACGGTTCAGGCTCNACAATCATCCATTTCGAATTCACATCCGAAACAGGCTCACAATACAAGTATAGCAAGCCATGGGAAGGGGTATATGGACGACTTCAGAAAACATACACGGAGACTACTTCTGAGCGCACCAGNAGCCGTCTAATTGCCTGTATGAATGATGAACCTTGCTCTGAGTGTAATGGCGAGAAACTCAACGCAGCTGCAAGCAAGGTCACCGTCGGCGGAAAACGCCTTCCAGAAATCGGTGCTGCTAGCGTTCATGACGCACTTGACATAATTCGCTCCATGGGTGGAAATGGAAANAGCGCTGAAAAATTAGATGAAAGAAGCGCATTCATCGGCAAAGAAATTCTGAAAGAAATAGAAGGCAGACTCGGCTTCCTTAATGACGTAGGTCTAGATTACCTCACCTTAGATCGACGCGCAAACACCCTGTCCGGAGGAGAGAGTCAAAGAATAAGATTGGCTACACAAATAGGCAGCCGTCTGACAGGAGTNATGTATGTTCTCGATGAACCTTCAATCGGCCTTCACCAAAGGGACAATGAGCGCTTGCTTTCCACACTTAGAGAACTGTCTGAACTTGGTAACACTCTCTTAGTTGTTGAACACGACGAGGATACTCTGAGACAAGCCGATTGGCTTTGCGACCTAGGGCCTGGTGCNGGATTGGAAGGCGGACAAGTCGTTGCAAATGGAACACCAAATCAAGTTATGAAGGTCAAGGATTCTGTAACTGGGGCCTATCTTTCAGGGAAGCGAAAAATACCCATTCCTGAAGAGAGGGTTACACCATTCAAAGGCCACCTAAAAGTCGTTGGAGCAAGACAGAACAACCTTGCAAACATCGATGTCGAATTCCCATTAGGGTGCCTAACTGCNGTTACAGGAGTTTCAGGCTCAGGAAAATCTTCACTGGTATCGNGCATTTTGGCNCCTTCGTTACAACGCAGGCTAAGTGGATCNGATGTATCACCGGGCGCACATGATGAAATCGAAGGAATTGACAAAGTCGACAAAGTCATCGTAATCGACCAATCTCCAATTGGAAGAACACCTAGATCTAATCCTGCAACCTATACCAAAGCCTTTGACGAAATCAGAAAATTATTTTCTGAAACTACATTAGCAAAGGAGAGAGGATACACCCCTGGACACTTTTCATTCAATGTAAAAGGCGGAAGATGTGAAGCTTGTCGAGGCGGCGGATCTATCAAATTAGAGATGAACTTTTTACCAGACGTTTGGATTACATGCGACATATGTAATGGGAAGAGATACACAAGAGAAACCCTGGAAGTTACCTGGAAAGGAAAGAACATCCACGATATTCTGGAAATGCCGGTTGGGGAAGCAGTCGAATTTTTCGCCAANCATAGGAAGTTACATCGCACACTTTCCACAATCAATGATGTTGGATTAGGCTACATACGGTTGGGCCAACCTGCAACTACACTCTCTGGTGGAGAAGCTCAGCGAGTTAAGTTGGCAAGTGAATTGAAAAGACCTCCTCACCGGCACACTATGTATATTCTCGATGAGCCTACAACAGGCTTGTCATTTTCAGATGTTCAACAACTAATCGATGTCTTACTAAGGTTGAGAAAAACCGGCCATTCAATCATAGTAATAGAACACCACATGGATGTAATCAAATCAGCCGATTGGGTAGTTGATTTAGGGCCAGAAGGTGGAGACAGAGGAGGGCAAATAGTTGCTGTTGGAACGCCAGAAGACGTGGCCAAAGTAAAGGGCAGCTTTACCGGCAAATTCCTCAAAGAAATCCTTTAATTTCTACANTTTCTTCAAGCGTAGTATTCATGGACGGTAGTCGCTGGGGTGTGTCTGCCCCCATAGGGGGCAGGTGTGCCTAGTGTCGTCGAATATTGTTAGAGTAGAGACAACCCCGAAACTTGGAGAAGGCATGAGAGACGTTAGAGGAGACTCTGTAAAGCGCCAATTAGCCGCCGATTACGGCATTGAAATCGACAAGGTGAGGTCAATCGTCGGATTCTTAATTTCTAGTGAAATCACAGCCGATGAAGTAGCCAGCAGGGCTGATGACGTATTTGCCGACCCAATCATTGAAGAGAGNTCAACAGATTCACTTCACTTGGAAAACGAAGAACTGTTTTCAAATCTAGATATGGTTGTNACAATCGGATTCAAGCCAGGAGTCACCGATAATCCCGGTAAAGCAGCGCTTGANGGATTCAGAACAATATTCCCAAATGCTGGNGACGATGCTAGAGTATCCACATACCTGACTTATACTTTCGAGGGAGTTCCAGAAGGGGTAGAAGTTGAATGGCTGGCAAAACAACTTCACAACGGCCTAATTGAGCGAGCACTCTATTCTTTGAAAGGAGAGGATTACCCAGTCATCGAGTATGCACCAATCACTCCAAGCGATTACGCACCACCAGCNGTTGTTGANTTNGAANTNTCTGATGANGAATTNATGAAGCTNTCAGAAGAAGGATTACTCGCACTTAATTTAGAGGAAATGCAAACGATTCAGGCGCATTACAGAGACCCAGAGGTTC
>PBXT01000024.1 GCA_002727695.1 Methanobacteriota archaeon
AATTCTGGTTGATCTGGATCTCGACTCTTTACTTTCTCAAATATATCATGAACAACGCTCATTATAACACCTAAAAACACAACTTGTGTTAGCCGGCCCAATTAAAGACCCTTTACAAGCGTTGCCACGACTAGAGTAACTCAGACATACGGACAGACCGTGTTGAACCTTTCCAGACGCTCAAGTCTGCGCTCACCATTTTCATCTGATTCAGACATGGACCTGATCGCTTCTTCAATCAAAGCGTGCTGATCTGGTTGTATGCCAAACAGATTCCTCAGACTCTCCAGCATTGCCCATTCATCTTCAGTGATAATTTCATCATCAAGTGCTGCGACTAATGCTGATTGATACGTAGTGACATCACCGACCTGGTGTTGACTAAAATTGTCAGTTTCTGAAATTGGAGAAGGGTCAACTCCCCTAGCAATATCCAATGCATCGCCAACATTTGAAGGGTGAATTCCCAATGCTACAGCTAGAACCTTCAGAATTGAAGCCTCATCATCTGTAAGGATGTCATCATCCAATGCAGTTCTTAGAACTTCAAGATACAAATACAATCCACGGCTAGCGGTTAGTGCCATAATGGTCGCTGTTTGTTCCTACTGTTTGAGGATTACCGTTTTTCGTCAACAATAATTTTGTCAACCTTAGCGATAGATGAAATCAACTGATTTTCTTCTTTCTTTAGTATAGCAAGCATTTCGTGCACATGCTGAACTTCATGGATTTGCCAATGGTTTGTATTACACCTTGATGCCACACCGAACTTTTGCCAGTAATTTAATCCAGTTAGAATAGCACTTTTTGACAAACCTGAATTCTTCGACATTTCNAATGTTGATTTTTTGCCGTCAGAAAGTTCAGACAGCACGATAGCAGCGCTTCCAGGAATCCCAAGTTGACGTAAGAATCGGAAACGGTCGACCATGGAGTTTCGTCTCTGGTACTACATTTGAATATGCCTAAATACTCGGAGCCTTTGTCATCGCATGTATGTCAAATTGTNATCATANGTAATACAATTTATATACCCCCTCTCCTGTCGATTAATTACGAGGGAGAGCCGATGACCACACCAAACACTCTGATTTCGCTGCGAATTACCGATGAAGAGGTCGCTCTTCTCGATGCACGAATCGGTCTTGATGGCGCTAGAAATCGAAGCGATGTCATCCGTGCAGCAATCCGTTCTTTCTTGGAAGATCAACCTCTTNTACCTGATATGGACACAATCACAATTCCTGTAGGACGCTCGATGAAGAGCATCCTGGGNGACCTGTATGAGTTACATGGCATTAGTCACCAACAAGCAGCTTCACAAGGATTGCAAGACTATGTGCGAAAGATGATCCAAGAGGAAGCACAACTGAATGAAATTCTCGCTGAAGGGCTAGAAGTAGCCCGCAGCAAGACTGTAGGACGCAAGGAGTTCACTGAGTGAAAACAGGGTGAGAGCCACATAATGGAGGGGATGGGAAAATGCGATGGGAGGACGAAATTGGAAACAATGATCCTTCCACCTTCCGAACTGATGTTGATATGCCAGTCAACATTTGTTTCGCTGCACTGCGTCTACGTGCTAAATTAGCACAAACTGGCAACCCAACACACGTCCCCCCGGATGCANACCGGGGGGACTCCGATTCCGACCCTGCTTGTTGAGCAGGGTTAGTTCCACACGCACCCAGACCCCACATCTGGGTGCAANTTACTCAAACGGTGCAACCGCGACTTGAATAGGCTCAACCTCAAATACCTTCGGCGAAGGCATACAGTCATGCGTGAACAGGCCGGACTATCTTGGCTTGCTCATCCCAATCCTAGGGAAGGGCAAACAGAGATGATTTCGTCCTGCCTAGAAACATTGCAAAAAGGTGGCGCACATCTTGCCAGCGCACCAACTGGAATAGGTAAAACGGCAGCCGCATTAGCTGCTGCTTTGCAATTTGCCAACTCTGGCCCAGAAAGAAAGACGGTCATGTTCCTCACGCCTCGACAAAGTCAGCACAAAATTGTCGTAGACACTGTTCGAAGTATAAACGACATCAGCCAGCACGAAAAAATCTCATTGGTTGACATGATTGGTCAATCTAGCATGTGTGTCGAACCTTTTGCAGGTAATCGTGGCGCAAGTTTCTCTTTACTGTGTGCAAATCATCGAAAAAATCGCCAGTGTAAACCATGGCTTACAGCCGCTCCNGAGTTTGAGAAAAGGATTTTGTCAGACCCATTACATGTTGGAGAACTTGTTGAAATGAGCAAGACTCATGTCGAAAATGGGCAGAAAACCCAAACTTGCCCCTGGAAAGCCGCAAGAAATGCAGCTAAAGAAGCGCAAGTAATCGTTTGTGATTACAATCACCTATTCATTGAAGGAGTCAGGACGGCATCNTTGAAAGCCATGGGGTTGAGTCTTGATGATTTGGTGGTTATTGTGGACGAAGCACATAATCTTCCAGACCGTGTTCGAAGGGGAATGCANAGCCGCTTGACTCCAACTATGGTCAGAAACGCATCCAGCGAAGTCGAAGAGCACCTAGGCAATTTACAAAAAATTGCTGCAATAACTGAATCNATGAATGACTCCGTTGAATTGAANNGNTGGAGCCTTGAAGTCTGCAAGGAGTTTAGGCTTGTACTAAACCGAGAATTCAAAAGTCTTGTTTCAGAATTAGCAGGGGACAAGGAAATGCAAATCAAAGCNAAGGANGTTCTNTCCTGGCTAGAAGAAGCATTTGACAAAGTNTCAGCACATGTAAGCCAGTCGAGATTGACTGGAGATGGCTTAATGTTCGCTAATCCAGATAAGAATATCCGATTGAAATTGTTCAAAGAATTACTGGAAACCAATGAGGTCGATGTTGATGAAGACGGCGATAATGAGCCATCTGCTCACCTGTTGGCACAACAAATCGATGTCCTTGATCGATTTGGCAATGGTACTGCCCTTTGCTTAGTTTTCGATGGACAAGGCAGAGATGGAAGAATCGTCACCCACTTGTTAGATGCTGGATTAGTTGCAGGCCCTATTTTTGAAAGAGTATCTGGAGCGATTCTGATGTCGGGGACACTAAACCCTCCAAACATGTTCGCTGATTTACTAGGGATTACCAAAGAAATGAGGGGGCAAATGATACTACCATCTCCATTTGCCAAGGAGCGACGACCAATTGTTGTAGCAACTGATGTCACTACACTTTACCGTGAGAGAGGAGTTGAAAACACGGAAAGNATCCGAAAACATATCAGTTCAGTAGTNCAAAATACTCCTGGAAATGTTGCCGTTTTCGTTCCTTCATACGATGCACTGGAGAATATTTTTGATGGAACTATGTATCTTCCTGGAACAAAGAAGATTATTGAATCAAAAATGTGGAGTAAGCAAGATATTAATGCCACACTCATTGACCTAGAAGAAGCTCAACAAAAAGGAAAAAGAATCGTTCTAGCAGGTGTGTTCAACGGCCGGCTTTCAGAAGGTGTTGATTATGCTGGCGGAATATTGGATTGTGTAATTTGTGTTGGAATNCAAAATGCACCCCCTTCTGTCTTCCAAAAAGCATATGCTAACTACATCAAGGACAAGTTTGGTCAAGGAAACTTTTGGCGATATGCTAATTCNCAACCGGCAATAAACACGATTCTGCAAGCCATGGGCAGACCAATTCGAGCAATGGGCGACAGGGCTCTAATCGTCCTACTAGATAGAAGGAACATTGAGCGCACTTATGCAATATGCTATCCACCAGATATTCGAATGAATCAAGTTAGTGATTCTGAAGGTTCAGGAAGGTTTGCAAAGAGATTCTTCTCGAAAGTGCATCGTATAGAAATCTGAAAGGTTCAATATGTCCCGCCACAGGAGGTGTTACTATGGCGGAGTGGGAAGAGGTCGAGATTGAGGCTGTTAACGATGGCCTAAATGCCACTCCTAGCGAGCTTCACGCTGCATTTGAAATGTCGGGAGACCACCTTACTGAAGTNAGGGACCGTCACACAATGATGTTAGTGACATCTGGAGAACTTCCAGAAACTCATATGGCTGAAATTGCGCCTGANAGAAGACTAGATTGGGTGATTGAGGAACTCAATGGTCGAAGACACTCAGACGGATTATCAATTCCTTTGCATGGAGCTGAAATGGAAAACATCGATCTATCTAAGGGCGAACTTGAAGGTCACAGTATTCTAAAACTGAAGGTGGGAACTTTCGAAAGAAAANTACCTCTACCTGCAGACATTGAAACAATCAAAGCCAGTTACACAGACGGNATACTCAACATTAGATGGTAATCATCTGTTTGGTATATCTCCAATCTGTCCAATCTCAGATACTACACGAGTTAGTGCTTCCTGAGCGTTCGCTTTGTGGCCTTCATTCATCTCGTGACGGCTGTATCTAGCCTCTTCGAAGACAGCGTCTAATGCTGACAGTGATTCTTCTGAGAGATTTGGAAGAGCCGCTCTAATTGCCATTTCGAATTCTCTGACTGTTTCGAAATCACGTCGCAAGAATCCTCTTCCCATCAACACATGTACCAGGCTCTCGTAGCATTGGAAAATTGCTTCTCGCATCGAATCTCCAGCAGCAAGTAATTCAGCAGTGTATGAGAATATGTCCGCTATTTCCTTAGCTGCATCAGCAGCACGACGTCTCATTATCAGGAATGCTGCCGCAGCACCAATAATCAGGATTGCAACCAAGTACATCCACCATGGAACACCAGAGTCATCACCTTCGTAGGTGTAATCAGGTTTGAATCCAGAGTTGAATTCAGTATTGAAATCATTTTGTGATTCATCTGATAGAATGAAGTTCGATGAGATTGACATCTTCAGAGTCAATTCTCCATATTCTGAAGCATCGCCATATGGTGGTTCTGCATTAAACTCGAAGTCNGCCATTCCGTTTGAGTCTGTTACAATAACAACCTCATCCAATCTGGAGTTGTTGTCATCTTCAAGATAAATTGTGATAGCAATTCCTTCCACCCCTTCTTCTGTATCTTCAGCTAGCAGTCTGATTTCTCCCATCACTACCTCTTGTTCATTCTCAACAATTGGCTCAATGTCAACATCGAAAGGCGTTTGGAGGTTAATTCTAATCGAGATGCTCTCAGTCCAAGCATTTCCTGAACGCAAGTACAGGGATGAGTTCTCAGGGGTCTGCACATTCAACTGTATCTGCCCCGGTTCAATCCAAGAAGGAGCAGTAGCANTGAGCGTGTAAGTACCGCCATTCCAAATGACGCTCTCGATGTTGATACATCTAGCCTCAGTACCACCAGAGCCACAGTTGATTCCGTTTCCTAAGACTAGTTGAGCGCCATCGATGGATACTCCTTGACCACCTATTTCTGTAACGCGGCCAGTCATCTGGATTCTGTGTTGAATGCTGTCACCTCTAACCACGTAGGTATTGGTTGAATCAATGTGAACTGTTACATCTGCCCAAACAACAACNGTACGATTAGAATCAACAGGTAAGTGACCTGGACTTCCCTCGAATGCGAAAGTCATCACGTGATTTCCTCTCGAGTAAGCAGAGTCTGCGCGTATAGAGGCTGAGAACTCACCAGTGAGCGATGTAATTGCCGTATCAACTTGAACTCCATCGATGTAGATGACTATTGTCTCGCCAGCTAATCCATCATTCTGAGCAGTATCTATATCGTATAGTGTTCCTGTAATATCCCAGAAGTCATCTCTAGTTGCATCATTATCAGCGATATTGACAGTTATTCCAGTTCGGTGTGCTAGGAAGAATGTTGCATTTCCTTGACCTGCTCGGTACCAACCTTGGGCAGGAACATCTGCTTGCACAGTATGATTCCCATCTGGGAAGATGTTAGGGACTTGCCAATTGAAACTGTAATTTCCGTTTGAATCTGTAGTAGCATTGCCGATTGTGATTCCTTCAACAGTAACTACTACCAGCATACCAGTTAGCGGATTCAGCATGTTGTCTCCAACGAACCCATTGATCGTGGTCAATTGTTCTACAGCCAATGGAGATTCAATGTTAACCTCGACATAAATCTTTGAGAAGATATTCCAAGTTCCGTTGTTTGCAGATGGTAGATATTCCAGAGTTCCAGTAAATCTGGTCTCTAACAGAACAGGACCTAACTGCGCATCAGCAGGAACAGGGTGTACTGCACTAAACTGCCCTTGAGCATCAGTTGTTATGTTTGTCAAGAATACTCCGCCAAGCCATATTTCTATTGTTTCGCCAGCCAGAGGATTGTCTACTATATCCAGAAGCCTTCCCTGAACAGTTAGAGTATCTTCACGATCAACTTGTCCTCCTTGAGTCAGCAGTAGAATCTTAGTTGGCACTGCAACAGTGAAGTTGACTGAATCAGAGCTTGGATAGTAGAAGTCAGGGTTCGCACTGTCGCCTTCGCCAATTGGGTCTACCCAATCTCTGCCACCATTGAATTTAACCTGTATNTTATGAGGTCCGGCATCAATACTCTGTGGTGAATTCCAAGCAAACATGAACATTCCATCGCCAGCGTTTGATTGAACGCTAGAGACCGGAACTCCGTCGATTAGTAGGTACACTACTGCGATTGAATCATTACCATCAATCTGTAGAGGCACGCCCAAGTCATCCAGCAGAGTACCGTTGACGTACAGTACATCTCCGGCAGTAATCGCAGTAGAGCTCTCTGTNATGTTGATGACCGTTTGAGCAAGTACAACGAATGTTACGCTGGTATTGTCACCGATCAATCCAGTAGAACCAGGAGTGCCAAGGAACTCTGCATCTAAGTCATGGAAACCGACTGGTGCATTTGCTGGAACTGTCAAGTTAACATCAACAACTCCCATTGAATCCGTGGTTCCGACTGTTGTTACTGATGTTCCATTCAATGAAACTGTCACTTGTACTCCAACAACTGCTGCTCCAGTGTTGTCGAATAATTGGAGGCGAGCATTGACATCATCTCCTCTATCAGTTCTATCGTTGAGTGATGGCTGATTGACACCGTCCAAGGATGGAGTCACGAAAGTAAGAGTTGTGAAGCCTCGGCTGTCGAATGATTGGTTTGCACTCGAACCTCCGTAGTAATTCACTGAAGGAATATACTGAGCCTGAGCAACATGTGTCCCTGCAGCAAATCCAGACGACAGAGTAATTGTCGCAGCCCATGTTCCATTGGCTTGGATTTGTCCATCGGTTAGTGTGAATCCTGAAGCATCACCATCAATTGTAAACAATACATTTGCATTCAACGGGTCTCCGTTTCTCAGTTGTAAAGCACTACCGTTATCGCTTTGAATTGAACCTGTAATCACGAAGGCTTCTCCAGCAACAGGGTTAGCAGTAATCGGCTCGACAACCATTACGGTAGTTGAACGAATAGTCACAGTTGACAGATTTCTCTGAGTAGATAGCAAGTCGAAACTACCATTGTACATGATTGATATTGTAATCAATCCCAGTGGTTGGTCGAATGGAATCGTATGCAAGAAATTGGACCTGCCTTGAGCATCTGTAGTGTTTGATGCCAACCAAGTCTCATCAAATTGTACATCTACTGTAAATCCACCCAATGGCTGGAACATATTCGAAGATTCAACCAATTGCGATGTGATATTGACATCTTGTCCTCGGTTAACGATAATTGGATTGAGAGGTTGTACATTCTCAAACACAGTTACNCCTTGTACCAAAATCGAATGATTACTAGAATCAGTTAGGTAGAATGGCGAAGAATCTTCAACAACCGAGATAATGAATTGTCTTGGACCCCTTTGAGTTCCATTATTGAGAACATCTGTCGGGACTGAGAGGTTGAAGCTTCCGTCTAGTGCGGTGAATACACCGTTGATTAACTTCTCATCAGGATTATCAAGCCAGAACATCTCTAATGCAACAGCTGTAGTCAAATTTCTGCTTGAATTGTCACCATCTTCAACTTGNCCAATAACTTGGAAGTTAACTCCTGCTGTAACGGTTGAAGGTATCGAATCTACTCTGATATTGGACGGAACTTGCACAGTGACATTGATGTCGGTAAAGTTACCATAATGGCGTGTAGCAGATGCTACCTTTGGAGATGAAATATCATCTTGTACTTCCATTCTCAGTATGTATTGTCCTGGGTCGACTCCATTGACAGTCCAGAACAGTGTTGCATTACCGTCAGCACCACTAACTGCGCTGCCTATGGAAATATTTGCCCCGCCATAATCCATGATATAATCCACAGTAGAACCTGAAACATTGGAATTATCTGCAATATCTGCGACCCTAACTGTCAGTTCAACTGAAGTATTCATTTCTGCAACCACATCCGAACCGGGAGGTCTTTGCAGATCGACTGCTGACTCAATGCCCCAGGTTGTGGAAGGAATCTGCGGTGGTGCTGGTGGAACTGTATTGTCTATCCATTGGTAGTAAGCTCCGCCGGGTGGAGCAAGAGATTCGAAATCTGTAGTAACTTCGACATCGTAAACTCCAGATGGAACGACAGTTGGTGCCCTGATTGATATATTGTAAGAACCAGTAGTGTTGTTCAATAGACCGGTGGAGAGGTCAAATATTCCACCTTCTCCGGCAAACAGTGTAGCGAATACAATTGTATCATTTCCTAATACAGCGGTTCCATGCACTGCATCAGTTATATCTCCAACTATCCAAGTTGTGTTTCCTAGGTAGGTCCAGTCATCTATGACTGTCACTGTTATGTCAACTGTACCCATTATCCTCANAGATGAGGAATTGCTTGAAGGTAGGAAGAGTTCGTTTCCACCAAACGCCATATCAAATGCATAATCTCCTGCAAACAAGTTGGCATTTGTTGCAAATGTTGGGGATAGTGTACTAGATTCTGGATTTATTGTTGTATTAACAGTGGTTCCATTGAAATCAAAGGTGAATGTACCGTTTAGATTCAGATCGAATTGTCCACCAAGGTGGTCCGAAACCTGCACAATAATGCCCACATTTTCACCTCGCAATTGTGAATTAGCTTGCAGGTCAAAGAACAAAATACCTTGAAGCAACCAAGGGGTTCCTGAGGTATTTAGCGAATCTGTTGCTTCTAAATCATCTGGATAGAATACCAATTCTAGTTCGACATTACCAGCCTTAACGGTAGTATTGTTGATATCCAGAGTATGAACAATCGTGAAGGAGCCGTTCACTGTCTTGTTGAATAATTCAACAAATGTCCCTCCACCGTTCAACTCACGCATTCCGAACGATAGATTACCAGCCAAAGCCACAGGGCTGGCTCCGAAAGAAAGTGCAGAACCGTTGATGTAGACTACTTCGTCNATTTGCAAAATCGAATTGTTGGAGCCAGGGCCCTCAATAACTGCAGTCAAATTAGGCGCATTTCTAATGTCCAAAGTAATCGAGTGGGTTGTCGGCCTCAAGTGGAATTGAGGACCACCTACTGACTGAGATGTGTCTTGCCATCCGCTGAAACCTAATGTTGCTGATAGATTGGTCTTAGTCTCCAATTCATCCAAAGTTACGTTGATTGCCCATACCCCACCAGGTCCAACAAATCCTGTGAGATTTGTCAATCCATCTACAGAGGAAGTGAACTCTAGCCACACTTCTAGATCAGCAATATCTTCGGCTCCATTTGTAGCATTATTCTCAAACAGTAATTGTCCTGTTAGAACGGTAGTCGCTCCAGCGCCAAGTACTGGTTGGTCAATAGCACCTGGTTCGCTATGTGTCAAATTAGAGTCGTCTGTGATGTTGACAAACACACCTGTATCTATTCCATCATTGGAAACATATCCATTCTGCATTGTCTCGACAACAATGCTGGCATAACCTGGAGCAACAGGTTCATCCATCGTCCCATTCATGGTAAAGTTACCATTTGCATCAGTTGTGAAAACACCAAACATGTTGACTGGAGATGCTGCTGAACCGGGCACGTTTACTACGTCTTGAACTCCGACCACGTATCCACGAACTGTGATATCTGGAATCGCTGTACCATTCTCAACATATTGCAGTGTACCTGAGACACTTACCTCAGATGAGCCGTCTCTGTCATAGGTNGTAGGAGACCATGTCAGGTTGACAATTTCAATCTCTTCTGGAGCAGGACATGGGTCGAAAGGAATCCATCCTAGATCATCTCCGCCGCTACCGGCGCTCATCTCNAGTCTAACTTCACCCCATTGTGCTAAGTTGGCTCCATAGACAGCATATCCATTGCCGGTCCAAGAACCTCCGGTGTATCCTGAAACGTATCTTGCTGGCAAACCAGCCAGTCTTGCCATAGTTACGAACACGGTTGTGAATTCTGCACAAGTACCCTCTTGTGCCCGGTTCAGTAATTCATAGGTTAAGTCTGCTTCAGGAGCAGCNCCNCTACCGTTGTAATTACGCTTGAAATCATATGTTGCGTTACCATCGCGAAGGAATGTNGCAATAGCATCTGCTGTAGAGTAAGCATCAGTTGCGCCAGCATTACTCACAACTTCGTTTGTCAAATTGTAGACAAATGATTCNGGTAGAGTCGTGTTTGTGAAGAAGTCAGGAAGATTACGCTCATAGGAAGAATTGGTTCCTGCGATTGTGTTAGGGGCAAGTGTTTGCCAATCAAACCAATACTCGTATTGCTCTACCCAAATCGCATCGAGAACTCCGTTTGTGATTTCGTAGGTATGAGTGTCATTGGTACGAGTCATTGTCAAAGTAGCATCAGAATAGAATGTTATGTTGAACTGATACGCTGGCATAGGCACCATTCCCGCCATCATTGGGTTCGGGAATGCTAAATTCCAAGCAACAGTGTCATTTGCATAGTTAGAAGATGCAAGGTGGGTATCGTTATTGTATGGAATCATCAATTCTGCAGCTGGGTGGGAGTCTGTCTCTAGGCCGTATGCTGCACCGGTGTAGAAGTCGTAAGTGTTGAGTCTCCAGCGGTGAACTTTGTTTAAATCAACTACACCGCTGGTGTTGTTAGCCCAGAAGACAATGTCATTCTGAATAATATCATCTGAGGGGTCCCATGGGTCAAATTGTGAACCTTGACAGTTGGTGAACCAGAATTGTTGTGGGCATTCGTCGCCATCTCTCATTCCACCGCCATCGGTGTCCGGGTTTCTCCAATCAGTTCCGGTTTGATTCTCTACAGCATCGGGGATTCGATCGCCATCAAAATCATCTGGGAATATGTCGTCTGATGGGTCGTTTTCAGGGTTGGTCGAGTCGAAGTATTCCTGCTTGTCATTTACACCACCTGAATCAGTATCACTGAGATTTTCATCTGTCACCCAGATATCTTGGCTTCCGTTAGTGATTCCAATCCATGAGTTATCGCAACCGGTTGTGCGCTCGAAATAATTGTTCAATCCATCAGCATCGTCGTCTAATGTATTTTCACACGGTTGCAATGGATCTGTGTCTACTAGAACTTCATCTAGATCTCCAACTCCGTCACCATCGGAATCCGCAAGAGTTGGATTTGAGAAATAACCGTACACACCTAGAGTTTCTTCCCAGTCGGCTAATCCATCACCATCAGAATCCGAATAGTCATCGTCACAGTAGCTAGGGAATGATCCAGAAAGTATGTCGTGACACCAAGAATTATTCCAGCTCTCAACTGAAGTTGCGCCTGCAGGTGGTGATAAGAACACGCCTTGTAACACACCATTAACCTCTGCGGCATAGGAAAATTGCGTGTAAGTGCCTGAATTATTGTAATATGCTATTCCTCCACTAGGGCTGAATCCAGCCCCATCACTAACCGTCAACTGACTAGAACCTGAACTGTAGGATACTACATTTGCCGCGAAATTAATCAACGAATCACAAGGATCAGTACCATGAGTTATGTTTGACTCATCACCATCGCTTACTCCACCAAAGTCTGTATCAGCGACATTCCAAAGTGTGCAGGAAAGGTTCTCTTGCCAATTTTCTAGACCGTCATTGTCAAAGTCACCAGAATCTTCTCTACGAGTAGGGTCTGTTTCGTTCGCGTCAACAACGCCATTTCCGTTTGTGTCTTCATCTCCATCATCGAAAGCATCACCGTCAGTGTTGTTGTTACGAGGGTCGCTTGCTTGAGCAGGGATACCGTATTGTCCGTTGACCTCGATTCCATCATTTATTCCATCACCGTCTGTATCAACATTTGTTGGGTCTGTAAGTAATGTTAGTGCTTCATGAGAATCATTCAAGCCATCGTTGTCAGTATCGGAATCGAGTGGGTTTGTCGAAGTAATTCCATCTGTTTCAGCGGTCAAGGTTGCGCATCCACCAGGGCCAATTCCAAGATGTGGTGAACAAGGAGTTGTTGTCTCTGTGTAGGAACCATCAGGACCAGGCCTGTAACAAGGCTGTCCACCGCAGGTAGTGGTCCATGAAGGATTGACATACTCGTAAATGTTGATCAATCCGTCTCCGTCTGGGTCACCATTTGCACCATCTGCGTTTGATGCAGATGTTGCGTTTAGCCCGTTGGATGCTTCCCAGCCATCAGGCATTCCATCTCCATCGGTGTCCCAACCGTTAGGGTCTTCATCAGCAACTCCGTCTCCGTCGTCATCGTTGGATGAACAATCGGCATCCCCGTCGAAATCGTTGTCATTAGAGTCAACCATACCATCCTTGTCATTGTCAAATCCGTCAGTACAAATGTTACCCACAGGGTCTTCATCACACAGGATTACGCTCCCTGTTCCATCGGATCCGGTATCGCCGCATCCTAGCTGGTTGTATTGCATGGCATTTTCTTCGTCCCAGTTGTTGACAGGAACGGTCCCATTCCACCAAACGCCGTTATCCAAAACCGATGCGGTTGATGAAAGGTCCCAATTCGAAGGTTGACCATAATTATACTCTTGCAAATTAGAGAACCCATCACCATCAGGGTCGCCAATTGCACCGTCATCATTTGTTGCAGATAGTGGGTCTAAACCGTATTGCCATTCCCATCCATCTGGCAACTGATCGTTATCAGAATCCCAATCATTTGGTTGAGTATTAATGAGGTACTCAAGCCCATATGTCAGACCATCTCCATCTTGGTCTGTTGAGGCTAAAGCTGTGAATGAAACAAATTCGATAGATGCTATTGTCGAGAACAACAT
This sequence comes from Methanobacteriota archaeon, assembly GCA_002727695.1. The sequence goes on from PBXT01000024.1 coordinate 13,096, forward strand.
CAGCAGTGCAAGTCCCATGGACTTGACCTTCTGATTATCGATTTCTCTGAGCAGTTTTGGACGCGCTGAGGAGTGGATGGAGGACATACGCACGGCTAACACCAATGTATGGGTTCACTTGAAGCCTATTAAGGGAAATGGAACAATGTTCATACAATATTTGATTGAAAACTCTCCCCTACGGGGAGAAAATCGCTAATTTAGAGACTCAAAGGTCTTCTAAATCCTCTAACAATTCTAGATCGTCATCGAGATCTTCTTCGTCCACAACTACATCTGGAATGTCCTTGATTTCCTCAGCCATGGATTCGAATTGCATGTCTTCTTGTTCGACCCATGCATTCTCTCTTGCAGCTGTTTGTCCTCTGCGATAAATCGCCAAGAATACAACCAGAAGAATACCGACATATAGGCCGAGAGTTTGAGGATTATCAAAGTCCAGTGCAGCGTTGACGAAACAATCCATTCCTTCACAAGTCGTTGTGAATTTGAATTGAGGGGTCTGTTTGAGTTGCACAGTACTAATCTCGCTGTCTACAGGTTCAACGGACAATACAACTACTGCTTCTTTGCCAGCAACCAAGTCATCTGGAGCTGTAAGAATCATAGTAAACTCACTAGTCGAAAAAGGACCGATTTCCAATAGGATTGTATTTCCTTGCTGTGTTGAACCACTGGTGGTGAATCCTGCAGTCCAGCCAGCAGGTAGAGTTTGAACAGAAATGATCACGTCCAATACTACATTGTTCGAATTCTCGACACTGAACTCATAACGCTGCTCTTCATTAGGCAAAAATGGAACTAACTCAGTAACTCTCTGGACAAATATTCTACCTTGTAGAACTTCTTCTTTGACCTCTATCTCAAGTGGCAAATCGAAGTACCGAGGTTCACCTTCAGACACTTCTTCTGTGACTCTCAGATACAATGTGTGATTTCCTGCCAATACTTGGTCACGTAGTTCAATCTCAACTTCAATATCTCCGGAATCTCCAGAGGATAATTGAATCGCTACTACATCTTGACCACTACCATCTGTGATTGAATAATCCCAAGTCCCGTATGAAGGGTCTCCGGTATCTTCGTCGGTATTCTTGTCAAGTTTACCAGGAGAAATAATTCTCCATGTGTTCTCTCCAATACTATCACTACTGTCGGTAATTCGGATGTCGAAGCTGACAGTTGCTCCCGGGTCGACTGGCCCCACACTGCCAATCTCTTGACCATCTGAGTCAGCGATTACCTCAGCTAAGATTCCAAAGGTTCTGTGAACTGTGAAGGAAACCGACGAACTGAGTTGGTCATCTCCTGCGCTGTAACATACGATAGTGAACAATCCGATGTCTACGTCGTCACGGTTTGTAGGAGGATATATTTTCATCATCAAAGACATTGTTTCATGGGAACCAATGTCGGGTGTAATCGCATACGGCCCTTCAGTAGTCAACTCATTCCCTGTATCATTGTCGATGAAAGAATAAGACCAACTTGAACTCGGCGTCTCATCAACCTTCAGCCTGTAGGTATCTGTATCAAATCCTGCATTGAACAAGTCGATGTAGAAAGGTTCTCCAGATTGTGCCATATCTGAATCAATGTAGTGTGATAGTGTAGCATCAAATGCCTCAGGACGGTTAGAGTCAGCAATCTGGATTTGATGCTCTTCATCCTCGAATACGTTCAATCTAGGTGGTGCGAACACACCGACTTCTTCGACATCAAGAACAATTTTCTCAATTACTACCTCTTCTCTAACATTATCCTCATTCTCTACGAATCCTCTAGCCCACACCTCAATGCGGTCAGGAGCAGTTGACAAGTCCCCGTCTGGAGTTTCAATTGAGAGAGTAGCGATCTTGAATGAACCGCCACCTGCTAATGAATAACCGGCAGGTTGGTCCCAAATAGGGTCGGACCATGATGACGGAAGTGAGGTGAACAATTCGAACTCCACATCCATCTGGATTCCTGCTGATCCTGTGTGCTCAACCATGAATTCAACGCTGCTAACTTGCCCAGGGGCAATGAGGACGCTGTCTGACTGGTCAACTGGAAGTGATAGATACATGCCGTACTCCATGAAGTCTATTCCAACGTGCCTGTATACAACTACGTGGCCTTGAACATCTGTAATCTCAAGAGAGAGATTGTAGTGCCCAGCGGCGATTCCTGCATCGTATGTCCAAGTGTAATTTCCAACCAGACCATTATTGTCTAATCTTAAATCGTCATCTTCAAATTCTTTGTCGAATACTGTACTGGTACCAGAAGGCGTAGAAAGAACAAGATTAACCGAGTTGATGTCATCTCTACCAAATGCATCTCGAACGTCGACTGAGAACTGAATTGTTCTGAAATCTGGACGGTGGTTTGGAGACCATTCTAGTTTTTCAGCATCAGACCAGATTCCGCCAGGAGCGTGTACCTTGACGCTAGAATCTGCTAGTGCGTTGGCTTTAACTGTGAGGCGCGAGAAACTGTTAGTGTTGTCTAAATCACCATATTGAATCTCAACATCACAATCGCCACCTTGGCCGATTCCACCTTGGCCCTCGCAAGATGCGGAACCATCGATTTGTAGCCTTAGTTGTGAACCCTTCTCTACTAGGAAACCATCTTCTGGAACGTCAAATGCGATTTCGTTGATGGTCCAGACACATCCAGAACTCCCTGGAAACACACTGTCTTGACAAGGAGATGTTAGTTTCTCAGTAACAGTATATGTGGGTCCACCAACTGAGTTTAGAGTGTAAGTTAAATCAGCCTCAGAGCCTTCTTGGCCTTTGAATTTGAGATATACATACAATTTCACTTCAGAAGCGCTACCTTCTCCATAGAGCATGATGTCTCCAATTAGGTCGTCGGAGCGGAACTCTACTCCTGAAAGGATGCTTGCTTCTTTGTTTGCACCTTCTGGTTCAGTAGTGGTAATGGCGCCATCGCCGCCCGAATCGCCAGCTTCATCTAGGTACAAATTGTAATTTTGAAGATTCGCAGGAACATGTTTTGTTTGGACTTCATCTTCTAGAGTTTCAAACTCTACCGCAGGTAGGCCTGAAGATAGCAACAATAACAGCACGAGGACGGGAACAACTCGAGATTTTAGCATGCGCACCAATTAACCGTCTGCTCCGGGGGGTTAAACCGTTTTGCATACA
>PBXT01000025.1 GCA_002727695.1 Methanobacteriota archaeon
TGAAATCGTGCTTCAAAAGCTCGCATAGCACCGCCCATATTCTCGATTTCGAGAATTTTGTCTTTTGATCGTTGATATATCTCCTCAGTTAACATCTCTACTAGATGTGAGCCTCCCAATGGGTCCACAACATTTGCAACACCGCTTTCCTCNGCNATAATTTGCTGAGTACGTAATGCTACAGTTGCACTATCTTCTGTAGGAAGGCCTAGGGCTTCGTCATAGGAATTGGTGTGCAAACTCTGCGTGCCTCCACAAACAGCAGCCAATGCCTGAACGGTTACTCTAGCAATATTGTTGAGAGGTTGTTGTGCGGTAAGAGATACACCTGCAACTTGGGTATGGAAACGCAACATTGCGCTCTTGGGATTCTTTGGGTTGTATCTTTCAGTAATCAGGTCATGCCATAGTTTTCTTGCNGCTCTGAATTTACTTGCCTCCTCGAAGAAATCATTGTGGCAGTTGAAAAAGAATGACAATCTTGGTGCGAATGTATCTATATCTAGGCCTGTTTCTATTGCGGCCTCAACATAAGCTAATGCGTTAGAAATTGTGAATGCAACCTCTTGCACTGCAGTTGAGCCCGCCTCTCTGATGTGATAACCTGATATTGAAATTGTATTCCACAATGGAATGTTTTCTGCGCAGTATTCGAATATGTTTGTAATCAATCTCATAGATTGTTCTGGTGGAAATATGTGGGTTCCTCTTGCAATGTACTCTTTTAGAATATCATTTTGAATAGTTCCGCGGATTTTATCCTGACTTACGCCGCTTTCTTCGGCAACTACCACATACATTGCAAGCAGTACCATTGCTGGAGCATTGATTGTCATCGAAGTGGAGACTTTGTCCAATGGTATATCGGAGAGTAATATTCTCATGTCATCAAGACATGAAATTGAGACGCCGACTTTTCCTACCTCGCCTTCGCTCATCTCATCATCTGCATCAAGGCCAAGTTGAGTTGGCAAATCGAATGCTACAGAAAGGCCTTTTTGTCCGCGCTCAAGAAGGAGCTTGAACCTCTCGTTTGTTTCCTCGGCGCTACTAAATCCAGCATATTGGCGCATAGTCCACAACCTTGAACGGTACATCGAATCATGTATGCCTCTGGTGTATGGTGCCTTGCCCGATGTATCAGGGCCTGCAATCTTAGGAACCTCGATGCCACCGAGTGTTCGCCAGTCTTCTTTACGCTGGCTCATATTACTGCCTCGTCTTGATGAGATGTTCTATAATTATTAGCAATTGTTTCTACTAACATTCAGCAACAGCCATCGTCATTGCATTCCTTTTTCTCTGCTTTAGGAGTTTCTTCAGGTTCGTCGTGCTGAACGCCTCCGGGTCCGTGGGCATGACCATGCTTGATTTCACTCTCATCAGCAGGTCTAACTTCGACTACCTCGACATTGAATGTTAGGGATTTTCCTGCCAAAGCGTGATTGAAATCAACTGTGATTTCCTCCCCAATTTCTGTTACTCGAAATGGACCTAAGTCACTCATCAGTGTCATTCCGATTTCTGGAGTAATACCTCCAAACATTTCAACTGGTACTTTTTGAACTGCATCAGGATTATGCGGTCCGTACGCATCTTCTGCTGACAATGTAAACTCAACTTTGTCACCGGTTTCAGAACCCATCAACTCTCTTTCAAAGCCTGGAATCATCTTACCATGTCCTACTAGGAATGCCAATGGCTCCCTATCTTTACTAGAGTCAAATATTTCTCCTGAATCCGGAAGTGTTCCGGTGTAATGGACTCTCGCAACTGTGTTTTTTCCAATTTTTGTCATGTTATCATCTCTTAGTTGTGTATCTCTTTACCATTTTTCTGAATTCTTCTGCAACTTCTTCTGGTATGATTAGTTCAGCTTCCTTCTGGTTGATGAACTCAATAGCATCATCGACTCCAGAACGCTCGCCTTTAGCCCAAATCTGGCCAAGAATGTTTGAGCGGTGCTCCTCGCTAACAGAATCGTTCTCTAGGAGTTCGCGGGCAGCATATTTGTATTCCAAATATTTTCTTCGATCTAATTTCTTGGATTGAGGTTGCCTCCCTCCTCCTCGCTTATCAGCGGGGCGTCGACGTTTCTGCTTCCTGTCGCTTTTCTTGACTTCGGTTTTGATGGTCTTGAATACATTTGAAGAGGCTTTAACTTTCACTTTACTTAAGTTCTCATCAACGTCAGGTTCAGCTGCTTCAATAGCTACTTCTACCACGGTCTCAGCAAGATTTTCTGGTTTAACCTGTTCAGGTTCAACTTGAGTAACCTTCTTTGCATCTTGTGCTTCTTTCGCAAATTGTGCAGTAGCAGCAGATTTTGCTCGCAGATCAGCTAAGCGGTCCTCCCTCTTCGAGGGTTTCTTAATTTCAGATTTTGGAGCAGGTTTTGGTTGAGGAGATGGTTGATGCCTAGGCTTACTAATTTCTTGTTTGGCCGGTTGAGATTTTGATTGATTCTCAATTTCCCTTCTTTTTCTCATTGCTTCCATTGCAGCCTTCTGTTTTGCTGCAAGGTCATTTTGTGGCTTTTTGACTTCGGGTGCCCTTGGCCTAGGAGGCTGACGATTTACCTTATTTTTCCTTTCCTTTGCCTTTTGACTTGCGTTCGGAGCAAACGGATTGAACGGTTCGTCCTTGCGCCTTCGCCGGTCCATATTACTGCGGAATCTCCGCCTCTCATAACCCTTGGCATCCGCTCAAGGCCACGAAATCGGTGTTTGGTCGGTGCGTAATTCTTGATCGACACCTGATTGCAACAGAGTTGTAGTGCGTCCATGGTTTAATTCAAGCCATCCTAATCTCGCAATCATAGTACCATTATCGATGCAATACATACGCGGTGGGCAGTGGCTACTTGCTCCGCGTTCTTTACACATTATTGTGGACATATCACGCATTCTTTGATTGCAAGCAACCCCTCCGCCTAGTAGAATCTCTGATTTTCCAGTGTGTGCAAGAGCTCTCTCAGCTACCTCGATACACGCAGCAAAGGCATGCTCCTGCAGACTCCAACAGACAGCCTCGAAAGGTTTGCCTTCGCGAACTAATCGATTAGCGGCACTCATTATTCCTGAGAATGCCAAATCCATTCCATGGACAGCATAAGGTAACTCTAATCCTTTTAATGATGGATTGGGATTTTGCTCCAACCACTCCAGCGCCTTTTTCTCAATAACAGGGCCACCAGGAAAAGGAATACCGTGATTTCTTGCAAACTTGTCTAGCATATTACCTATGCCGATGTCTAGCGTTTCACCCAGGACGCGATATCTCCCATCCAATCTAGCGATGACTTGTGTATTTCCACCGCTGACATATAGCAGAATAGGGTCGTCACATCCACACTGCTCTCGGCCAATTTCTATGTGAGCCACGCAGTGATTAACTCCGATAAGCGGTACATCTAAGTGAGTAGAAATTGTTCTTGCCGCTGCCGCTCCTGTACGCAGGCATGCACCCATTCCCGGGCCCTGTGAATAAGCAATAGCCCCGATGTCTGAAGGATTCAAATTGTTGTCAGCAAGGATTTTCGCAAATAATGTCGTTGACAGTTCAACGTGATGGTCAGCAGCTTCCCTTGGATGAATGCCTCCTTCAGTAGGCCTAATGGTGTCAGAAGCCGATGGTCTAGGTTTGCCATCTCCGTCGACTAAGCCAAATGAAAAGGTATGAGCAGTTGATTCAATGCCCAGTGTCCACTCTCCTGCCATGTACTTGCCTGTAGGATATACTATCTAACGGTTTTACTTTGCGTCCAATGATGCAGAGGTTGTTGACCAACGCCGGCCCCATCGCCCACTTGGCAGGTAATGGGCCAATCAAGGGCCATGTGGACGATGAATCGTCGCTAGTTGCGGATGCAGGTATGGCGATTTTGGTAGAAGACCACATTATCAAAAAAATTGGAGAAACGGAGGAATTGGAATCCGAGTTTTCCGATGCAGAAAAACTCAATTTAGATGGTAAGGCAATCATTCCTGGCTTGGTTGATTCCCACACTCACTTGTTATGGGCAGGCGATCGCAGCCGTGAAGTTTCGTGGAGACAAAAAGGATTGACGTATCGCCAAATAGCGGAAAAAGGCGGGGGGATTGGCGCCACAGTTTCTCCAACTAGGAAATCGAGTGATTCAGAATTGGCGAATTTGGGTATCAAAAGAATGCGAGAAGCCTTACGAAATGGCACAACACACATGGAAGCAAAATCTGGATACGGTTTGGATACTGAAACCGAATTACGACTTCTAACAATTGCTGAATCGATAAGTGCGATTCAATCTCTGCCATCGCTAGACTTGACATGGCTCGGCGCTCACTCTGCTCCTCCGTCCTCTTCTATCGATGCTTACTTTGAGGAAATTATGTCCGAGCAATTACCTGCAATAATCGAACAAGGTATTGCACGTAGTGCAGATGTATTTTGTGAACCGGGTTGGTTCAATACTGAGCAGACTGAAGAGATAATGAAGGCTAGCAGAGCCGGAGGCCTCGACCTTAGATTGCACATAGATGAATTCGAAGATGGAGGAGGTGGAGAGTTAGCTGCAGAACTACAGGTTACTACAGCAGATCATGCGCATTATACAAGCGATGATGCAAGAGCAGCTATGAATCAAGCAGGAGTTAATTGTGGTTTTCTCCCAGGTACACCATATTCTATGGGTGCTGAATACCCTCCCTTCGCACACTGTTTAGATAATGAATGGGTTTGGACAATTGCTTCTGACTTCAATCCAAACTGTCGAACTTTGAGTTTACCATTCATATCTTCGTTATTGGTTCAGCGCAATGAAATATCACCAATTACTTCTCTAGCAGCATGTACTCGTAATTCAGCAATTACTACACCACACCCCTCTGGATTGACTCATGGGCAGATTACGGAAGGCGGAATTGCCAATCTCAATATCATTGACAGCCCATGGTGGGAAGCTTGGTGCTTACAACCAGGTCATTCACCGTTTGCGGCAACGATGATCGAAGGAGAGTTGATTTTTCATTAAATGTGGTTTGATTAGTGATTAATATGAAATCAAAAAGTAGTTATTGGTTAGAAACTGTGGTGTGTTCTGCTCGAAAGGGAGTCGATGCTCGCTTAGAGCGAATGTTAGAAGCTCGCCAAGAAATGAGGCGTAGAACAGATGGCTGTATTCGCGCATGGGTTTCGCGTTCCATGGATGGGCAACCTATGTTTTTGCTACAGGCTATTTACAAGGATGAAGAAGCATGGCATAAAAGTGCAAAAAGAATTTCTGATGAACTTGATTCTAGAGATGGCGGCATCGAATCTCTCCTTGGAGGGCCGCCTCTGGTAGGTCTATTTGCACTGGATCCAAAAAACATCGATTTGGAGACCCCCTAGTTGTCGCATAACATACATTATGCGACACGGATTCTAATGTGCAGTATACAAATCAAACGCAGTACATCGAATATAGTACTAAAAACTCAGAAAAATGAAATTATGTCCTTAGAATGGGGGGGTTTTAGGGGTAAAATTGGTTTTTTTGATAGTCTAGCTTTGCATAGACTTCATTACTANGTTAATCTAGGCCAGTTTGTTCCTATGGCTGAAGTTAGTGGGTTCTGTTTGAAGTGCAAAACATATGGTCCTATCAAGGATGGTAAAATGATCCAGATGAGCAACGGACGCACCAGGTGTGCAGGATTCTGTTCTCAACAAGGTTGTACTGGTAAGATTTCGAAAATTGTATCTTGACCATTACTACCGATTCGGATATATACCGCCGCTCAGTCGACAGACTACGAGGGCTCGTGGTCTAGGGGTTATGACGTTGCCTTGACATGGCAAAGATCGCCAGTTCAATTCTGGCCGAGCCCACCTCTGAATAACAATTAGTGATTTGGGTTTAAACACTTTTTGATTAGAGATTAATGAAAAATCAATCCGACTCAATTTCTTCAGATTCTGGTATATCCAATTGCTCTTTAACAGGAGGTGCTTCTTCATCTATGAATGAGAAGTCGGTAGAACCTCCTATCCAGCTCTTAACGCTACTATCGTCTCCCTCGAACTCTTCATTCGCGATTGCAGCATCAGGATTAATCGAATAATCGGTCGGATCTACATCCCTGTTAGATGGTCTTTCTTCTGGTGGTGGAGCTTCCCTTTCCTCGAGGTGAACGCCTGAATGAAATGTGCCACATTCAGGGCACCGAGCAGTACCTTTTTGCGATATTGAACCACAAACAGGGCAGTATTCTTTTCCGACTAGAACATCGAGTCTGTCGTCCATGGAATCACTCGTCATCTTCGTCTTCCAAGAACATATCATCTTGGTCTCCGGTGATTTCTTCGCCATCCTCTGTTTCGATAGTGACTGTTCCCTCATCGTCGTCAAATTCGACAATCTCTCCGAAGAATTCTTCTCCATCCACTTCTATTCCAATCCAATCTCCGACATCAATATCGTCTTCGTAATCCTCGTCGTCATCGTCATCAGAATCGTCGTCATCATCGTCATCGTCTTCATACTCATCGTCTGAATCATCCCCGATTTGAAGGTCCTTAGGAGCTTCTAATGCGCTTTCTTCCTCTTCATCTTCCTCTTCTTCATCAGATTCTTCTTCTTCGGAATCTTCTGATTCTACTTTACCGGACTTTTCTCTTACCTTATCTCTTAGAGATGGTGCATAGATTAGGTGTAAATAAGCGGTGATAGCAAGGCCAATTACGCCTAGGGCAATCATTGCTATTCCATCGCCATAGAACCCTGCTGGCATACTCATTGCATCATTTTCTCCGCTGAATGGAGTTAGTGAATTTGCACACTTATCTTCATCAACCGCTGGGTCACATGGATACGTTTCGCCTACAGCAACAGTGCCGAAACAGGGATCTGGTAGCTCATCCAGAGCATCGGATGTACACAAGTTCCAATTGGTAACTTCGATCTCATCGCCAAACTGGTCAACACCACCCTCATAGACGATAGTGCCGCCTGTTCCGTCAACGAGCAGACCTACTCCGTTGACAACCCACAATCCAATGAAAGTAACCATCAGGAAATACGCAATTGGGTAGACAATATCGTTTGCCTTTTTACCCATCAAGAACTTCTGTGTTGGGGAGGGGAAAGTCTTGACTTTTGGCATCTTACCTGGCTGTATACCAATCCGTAACTCTTCTAGGGCCTTGATCAATTCAGCAGGGTCAACACGTCTATTCCCATCTTTATCCAGATGGTTCAAGATTGCAGTAACGTGCTTTGGAGATAGTTTCTCGCCAGCAATCTTCTCAATCCCCTTTTGTAATTCAGGCGCATCAATCATTTGGTCGTCACTGGTATCAATTTCTCCAAATGCTTCAGCAGCTGTCATTCCAGAATCTGCGATAGCCAATGCTAAATTATCGAAAGCCATTGCGACGGCACCGTCATCGATACCGTCGTCTGCATGTTCTTCCTCTTCTTCAATATCTTCTGTTGAGTCCTCTTCAGGTTCCGACTCATCGGATTCTGCATCCCCTGAATCTTCAGAGTCAAACTCTTCCTCTGCATCTTTATCCTCATCTTCAGAGTCTTGCTCTATAATAGTGGTAGTTGGCTCTTCTTGAGCATCGCCTTCATTTGATTCAGCCACTTCGGCCATTTCATCAGCTAGAGCCTCTTCGACATCATCGATGAGTGAATCAATGTCTACTTCATCTCCAGAGGTCTCATCTTCCACAGCATCTGAAACAGGCTCTTCACCAGCAGTTTCTTGTTCTACTACCTCTTCGATTTCAGGCACCTCAGCGGCTTCTTCTTCAACAACAGGGCCTTCTTCATCTGCTGCTTCTGTTTCGGGATTAATCTCGGGTAGAATAATATCATTCAGTTCATCCAAATTATCGGAGACAGTGACTTCTTCTACGTCTGGAATTGGGGTAGCTGGTACAGAATCTTCAACTTCTACGAATGAAACACCACACTCTGGACATGATTCGCTATCTACAGGTATAATGGCGCTGCAAGCACCACATTCTCCTAACTGTTCATCTGTTACGCCACCAAACCGAATTCCACAGTTTGGACAAGACTCGCTATCGAGTGGGATAATTGAATCACATGCACCACATTGCGCCATTGGGATATCTTGATTTTCTTCAGACATTACTGCCACCCAAGTTTCCCGAACCCTTTAGATGATATAATGATTCATGGACTTGAAGTGCAACGGGCTGTATAACGCGAGTGATTAGGTGGTGCCGATGTCGGAAATGAAAGCGGGTAACATATACACTTTGGATCTAGTGTCACAGGACGAGATTCTAGCATATGTTGACACACTATCAATGCGTGACCAAAAGCATATTCTCTTTCTTTCACGATTGCCACAAAGGCGTCTTATCGAACACATCGATTTGGATAAAGTGGAGGCATATTGGGTTACAACTCAAGAAGTGGGGGGCTCTATTCAACCATCTCTCGACCAAATTAGCGATTTGATTACAAAACGCGTTGAAAATCACACCGGAATAGCCATTATCGAAGGAATCGAATGGTTGATTTCCTTACATGGCTTTTCCGAAGTTTTGAAATTCACCATGTCATTAAAAGACTCTCTGCACAGAAAACCTTGGTCTATTTTGTTGGTTGTAGCTGAAGAAATCTTTGATGATATTCAAAGTGCTAAGTGGCATCGTGAAGCACCATCGTGGGAGGTGCCAAAAAAAGTTGAATTTACGGAGATTGCAGTCAGTGAAGATGAGGATATAGACCTCAGTTCGGAAAATGCAGATGAGATGGCAGATAGCAACACTTCTTTGTCATTTTTAGTGAGGATTCCAAAAGAAGGATATTCCAAGGAGATTGCTCGAAGACGGATCTTACAATGGAGACGTATGGGGCTTGATGTTTCTGCCGCGGAACCGGCATTATTCCAAGAATCAGATGAAAAGGGATTTGAAATCTATAAATCGGTTGAAGAAAAGGTGCGTAGAGCGACAGAATTGGATAATCGATTGGACATTTTAGAGGAAAAGGGTTTGAAATCCGAAGTCACTAAGTTGAGATTTAGAGTTAGGCAATTGACAGGTTTCGACGAAGTCGAAAAAAGAATTGACGAACTCATCTAGGGAGTCTTCCGCATTCTGCTTCTATTCTTGCAAGCCAACCGCCACTCGACAATTCTTTAGCGATTAACTCTATTTCTTTAGAGGTTGACCTGTCGTTCGTCAGCGGCTTTGATATCTTTCTGACAAGATTGTACAGCGATTTTACATGGTTTGCTGGCTCAGCTTTACGATATTCTAATGCCTCGCAAGCGATTATTAATTCACAAGCCAATACTTGAGACAATAAGTTGCAGGAGTTGACAAGATTCCAAGTTGCTGTAGAACCCATCGACACATGGTCCTCTTGACCACCCGAAGTCGGAGTAGAGAAGGCAGACCGTGGCATTGCTCCCGCATGCATTTCAGCAAGTGCAGCGGCGGCGACATAGTGTACAATCATCATGCCAGATTCTAAACCCGAATTCTTTGCCAAAAAGGGTGGAAGACCACTACGTGTTGGGTCTACCATTTGGTCGATTCTTCTTTCGCTGATATGGGCCAATTCGAATAACGAGTGAGACATATTATCTGCTGCAATAGCCAAAACTTCACCATGGAAGTTTCCTTGACTAATTACTTCGTTCTTACCTGGATTTTTCGGGTCTGGGAAGATAAGAGGATTATCAGTGGCACTGTTGATTTCAATATCTAGAGTAGAACACATTTTACGATAATTTTCCAAAACTGGCCCGTGTACTTGGGGGATGCACCTGAAGGAATATGCGTCCTGTACTTTATCACAGTCAACATGTGAGTTCAGAATATTAGAATCTCGCATGATAAAAGTGATGCGCTCAGCAACAAGTGACTGGCCATGGTGTGGCCTTGCCTGATGTACACGCGGATCCATCGGTTGAATTGAGCATTCCCGCGCCTCTAATGAAACGCAAGCAATTAGATCTGCTAGGGGCAAAAGACTCGAAAGTATATTTTCGGAATTTGACAAGAATGAACACATTTGACTGGTACCGTTGATTAATGATAAACCATCTTTTGCAGACAATTCAACACCAATCAGTCCTTTGGATGTAAGAACTTCAGATGTTGGTGTTGGTCCATCATCAGTCCAGACCTCACCTTCTCCAATTAGTGCGAGAGCCATATGTGAAAGTGGCGCTAAATCTCCAGACGCGCCCAAGGAGCCAATACGCGGAACAACTGGAATTATATCCTCATTCAGGTAGGTGATTATCTGCTCAATTACTGATTTCTGAATTCCAGAGTGTCCTTTAACAAGAGAATTGGCCCTGACACACATCATTGCTCTTGTATCTGGAATACTCATATATTCTCCAATACCACATGCATGTGAGCGAATTAGATTTACTTGCAGCGTCGCTAAATCCTCGGGAGAAATAGATGCACTAACCAATGCACCAAAACCTGTATTGATGCCATAAACAGTTTCTCCGCTTTCAAGAATATTATCTACGACATTTCTAGCCGCATCAACTCTTATCCATGCATCAGATGCAACTTCCACCTTTTCTCCCATCGAGACGAGAGATAGTTCCGTTGATGTCAGAGTATTTCCATCTAATTTGATACTGCTCATCAGTCTTCACCACCATAGACCGAGTCAATGATGTTGTCTGTGGTAAGATTCGGTAAAGTAACTTCAAGTTTAGGATTCAAATCCATTGCTCGTTTGATTGCAAAAATAGCACCCTCATTCCTCGCCCATGCTCTACGTGTGATCCCATTGTTTACATCCCAGTCTAGCATTGAGAGAAGTTTTCTTTCGCTTTCAGCGGAACCATCAATCAGCAACCCAAAACCACCGTTGATAACTTCGCCCCAACCTACTCCGCCCCCATTATGAAGACTAATCCAAGTCGCACCACGGAAGGAGTCTCCAACGAAATTTTGAACAGCCATGTCTGCAGTAAACATGGAACCGTCTGAAATGTTTGCAGTTTCTCTGAATGGTGAATCAGTACCAGCTACATCGTGGTGGTCCCTTCCCAGAACAATAGGTGCTGAGATTTCACCACTAGAAATTGCATCGTTGAAAGCTTTGGCAATGGCTTTTCGCCCTTCTGTATCGGCGTATAGTATCCTTGCCTGGCTTCCGACTACCATCTTATTTTCTTCAGCTTGCTCTATCCATCGAATGTTATCTCGCATTTGTTGTTGGATTTCAGGAGGTGATGATGCGGCCATATTCTCCAATACGGAAAGAGCAATGTTATCAGATTTTACGAGATCGCTATGGTCTCCTGATGTGCAGACCCATCTGAACGGTCCGAAACCGAAGTCAAAGCACATAGGGCCCATTATGTCTTCAACATAACTAGGGTAACGGAATTTCGTTCCATCTTCATTCATCACATCTGCTCCTGCTCGGGAGGCTTCTAGCAAAAATGCATTACCGTAATCCCAGAAATAAGCACCATTCTCAACTAGGGAATTAACCGCTGAGGCATGCCTGCGCAGTGTTTCCTGAACCTCGTTACGGAATCTTTCAGGATTCGATGACATCATCTCTTTAGCTTCTGCGAACGTCAATGTAACAGGGTAGTATCCACCCTGCCAAGGGTTATGCAGGCTCGTCTGGTCTGACAAGAGGTCAACATTCACGTTTCTTTCAACCATTCTTTCTAGTAATTCCACAATATTACCGATATGTCCGATAGATGTGGCTTTACCCGTTGTTTTCGCCCGAATCATACGGTCGATAGCATCATCAGTGGAATCAGCAATTTCAGATAGCCAACCTTGTTCATGTCGTTTCTTAGCGGCATGAGGATTAATTTCGCTAACGATACAAGCAGCCCCGGCAATAACAGCAGCCTTAGCCTGTGCTCCACTCATTCCTCCCAAGCCAGATGTGATGAACGTAATACCAGATAATGAATCACCAGCTCCGCAGAACATTCTGGCTGCATTTAGAATAGTAATCGTTGTACCGTGAACAATACCCTGTGGGCCGATGTACATATAGGAGCCTGCTGTCATTTGCCCATATTGGCTAACTCCCAATGCATTCATCCTATCGTAATCGTCCTGACTGGAATAATTTGGAATAACCATTCCATTAGTGACAACGACTCTAGGTGCGTCTGTGCTAGATGGAAATAATCCAAGAGGGTGCCCCGAGTACATCACCAATGTTTGATCATCTTCCATTTCACAAAGATACTTCATAACTAATCGGTACTGTGCCCAATTTTGGAATACAGCACCATTTCCTCCATAGGTAATTAGTTCGTGAGGAAATTGTGCAACAGCATTGTCTAAATTATTATGAATCATTAGCATTATGGATGCAGCCTGCATAGATTTTGTAGGATACGATTGAATTGGATAAGCCTTCATCTCATATTCAGTTGGGCGATATCTCATCATCCAAATTCGACCATACTCATCAAGTTCTTTAGCGAATTCAGGTGCTAATCTACCATGTAAATGTGGGGGAAAATAACGAAGGGCATTTTTCAGGGCCAATCTTTTTTCTGAAATTGAAAGAATCTGTCTGCGTTTGGGAGCGTGATCGACATCATCTGAAATGCCCGGATGAGGGGGCAAATCATACGGTATGCCTTCGCCTACATGGGCGCGCATAGCATCAATCCCTCTTGCCATGATTAGCGGAGTAATCAGAGCCTTATTGAATATTGTAATAATCGTCAGTGCTATGAGTGTCAACTTGTACGGCTTGCTATGGAGGAGGAAGTGTATCATGCTGAGTTGGCAAACGCGAGTCGTGACACCAATATTCTCAACGGCGTAGCTGGCGTTACAATTGCTGTCGCAATAGTTTTCTTATTTCTCGGAATCACATTGGGCGAGGTTGTCAAATCGGACGAAGCTTCTGGAATAGATCGTGGCGTCCGTGTACCTGTATGGGAAAGAGGTGGCCAAGATTACATTACCAATTTAACAAACGGTTTTGTTTTGGAAACTGGAGATTATGAAGTCTTGGAAACAGAGAATGAATGGAACTCGACGCATGTATTCGTCGAATACGAATTGCCATTAGAAGAGGGCGGTGCCGCGCCTAATGGTCTGATTTCTTTGGCATACTGGTTACCCAAAGTCCCAGAAGGCACCAAAGTTCCAGTAATTGCAGAATTTGGCCCATATTTCCAAGAGCCGAGTGTGCAAACTCCAACTATTGAAGTACCTGGCAGTTGGCTTGGCGAGATGATTATTGACCAGATATTACCTCACGGTTATGCTTTTGCACAGGTTTCGGTAACAGGAACTGGTCGCTCAAATCACTGCATGGACTTGATGGGAACTGCTGAGCAATTAGGAAATGACGCTGCGGTCACATGGCTGGGAAGTCAAGATTGGTCGAACGGCAATGTTGCAATGATTGGAAAATCCTATGACGGTTCAACCCCATGGCAAGCTGCTATGTTTGGAAATGAACACTTGAAAACAATAGTTCCGATTTCTGGACTTATCGGCGTTAAAGAATTGATGTGGAAAAATGGCTCCTCAGAAGCACGCGCTCCAATAATGCACAATGGCGTATACGGCTCATATGGAGTCGACGGTGATGAAGAAGACTACCAAAATTTATGTCCAGATTACATTATTGGCCCAGGGACTGGAGTAGGTGCCTGGGTTTGGGGAGGCGAAGCAGCCGGAGAATACTGGGCAGAGAGATACTTCTTGGATAGAGTTCTTGACAACTATGGCGGTTCTGTCTACTTGATTCAAGGTATGCACGATTGGAATGTTGACCCCCATATGGCAGTTCCAACCATAAATATGCTAAAGGATAGAGGAATCGAGGCCAAGGGTCTATTTGGACAGTGGGATCACGATTATCCGGATAGGACAATTCAATTGTATGAACGCTCAGATTTAGGAGGCAGAGGCGGGGAAGCTTTCCCGGAAATGATTAGATTTGATTGGATGCAAGACTTACTAGAGTGGTTTGATTGGTATCTAAAGGGAGATGGTTGGCAGCCTGAACTGCATGTTGAAATCCAATCCAATCAAGGTGATTGGCGTATTGAAGATCGTTACCCCGCTGCAGACACCACCGAGGTTGTATTAACGCTAGGTACAGATCTGGAGAGGATTTCTGGAGGTCCAAATGTACTTCCTGATGCATCTACAGGCCCTGTCTACGAAAGTGCACCGTTGGAAACTGATATGTTCATTCAAGGCTTACCACGATTACACGTAGAAGTATCCACATCGACCGTTGGCGGTCAACTGTACGCATTATTGGAAGATTGTGATGGTAGCGATTGCATACACATTGGTCATGCAATTATGGATTTGCGCTATCACGAGGGAGGGGACGATTTATCCGCAACGTGGACTCCAGTTATCGGCACAATAACTGCAATGATGGAGTTCATCGCAATGGATGCTGAGGTTTATGCAGGACATACGATCAGATTGACTCTATTATCTACTGGAGAAGATTACCTACCTGCCTCGACATCATCAATAGTAACAATTCAGGAAGGCGAAGGTAGTACGTTACAACTAGACACATACGATCCTTCTGACAAGTTAATTTGGGTACCACCTGTTTGCACTCATGAAATATGTGTTGCTTGATTATCAGGGCGCCAAAGTGTGAATATAATTCCACAAACAATCATTAGTATCGAAAAAGAGATAAAACCTGTTTTCAAACTTAAATTGTGATATTCAACTAAAAATCCTGCAGTAGTAGTAGATATTGCTGCGGATGTACCTAGAATCAACATGTCCATGGAAAAGACTCTTCCTCGAACTTCATCTTCAACCCAACTTTGAGTTAGAACCGTAGAAAGTACCCAGTTTCCTCCACTTGCTGAATGGGAGATTATTATCAGTGCAACGGTGAGTGGTAAATAATAATCTAGAGTTAATCCGACAAATAGGTAGAATAATCCACTAAACGATACTAGTATACCAATCAAAGACGGCCATTTTGTTTTATCTTTGAATACAGATCTAGCAATAAGAGGGCCTATGCCTGTACCAATTCCTCGTGCAAAGAAGAACAAACCAAATCCAAATGCGGCGCCATATCCAGTGATATCCGCGCCTGCAAGTACCAAGAACACTCCTGCCAGTCCTGCCCCAGCTAGGTTCCAGGAACTTTTTGCAAAAACAATTCGCAGTAACTTTTTGTCTGAGTAGATTCTCTTCCATCCAATGACAATATTCGATATTGCAGTTTTGAAAATCGGGCCTTTCATACTCTCATCTACCTTTTGATCAATAACTAAAGGAATGAGAATAATCGATGATAACAAAAATGTCAGAGAATCAATAATGAATGCAGCATCTGTTCCCCATTCGCTAACTACAACTCCTCCTAGCATTGCTCCAAGACACAGTGCTGTAGACCAAGATGCACTACCTATTGCATTGGCTGTAATTAGGTCATCCTCTTCAACAATATTCGGTACTGCCGCACGTTCTGCTGTTACGTAAACTCCATGCAAGAGCATCATTATACCTGAAACTGTAATCAACCACCACATATCTTCTGGGCCATCAACTAAAATGAAAGATAACGCGAGACCTATCTGCATTATGTTGGACCAAAACATCAAACTCTTTCGATTCAATCGGTCCGCCAATAGTCCGTTAATTGGTTGAGATAGACCGAATAATAGCATTCTTACAGAAAATAGTATTCCTAGCAAAAATTCAGAGCCCGAATATTGTAAAATTAAGAAGAATAATGCAATTGTGTTAAACCATTCCCCGAGAAGAGAAATTACTGTAGCAGCCCACAATCTTCGATATTTGGGATTGCTAGAGAAAAACTCGATGTAACCTTTTTTCAAATCTATTCCTCCTCGAGAACTTCCATGCCTGGCTCGAGGAGGCTACAAACAATCCACTTAGATGTGGGCGTATTTGATTTGGCTGCAGTTGAATCTAGAGGTACTAGTACGTTAGCCTCTGGGAAATATGTGGCAATATTTCCCCTAGGAATGTCATAAGCGATAACCTGCCAGCCATCACTTCTCCTATCTTCTCCATTATGATGGGACACGATATCAACGATATGTCTTGATTTCCAGCCTCGCTGAATCATGTCATCGGCGTTCATCAATACAACTCTCCTGTTTCCATGGATGCCTCTATACCTATCGTGCAAATCATAAATGGTTGTATTGTATTGGTCGTGTGAACGAATGGTCATCATTACAAATTTATCACCAGATACAGTAACTTCTGGTAACGAGTGAGAAATGAAATTGGCTTTACCATTAATTGTATTGAAAGTTCTACTGTCTCTTGGTGGGTTAGGAAGATAGAACCCATTGGGAGTTCTGACTCTTACATTGTAATCCTCGAAGCCAGAAAGTGCCTCACTCATCAAATCCCGGATTAGGTCATAATTCTCGACTAATGCCATCCAATCTCTCTCATCCTCTAGCACAGCAGAAGCTAGACTAGCAACTATCCAAGGCTCACTGCGTAAATGAGCACTCGCAGGTTTGAGGCCACCTTGCGACGTGTGAACTACGCCCATTGAATTCTCGACCGTCACAAACTGTTCACCTGAAGGCTGCTTGTCGACTTCAGTCCTGCCAAGACATGGCAAAATCAATGCGGTTTCTCCGGTTACTAGGTGGGAGCGATTCAATTTAGTGGAAACCTGTACTGTAAGTTTGACTTTGTTTAGTCCTTCAGCTGTTAATTCGGTATCTGGTGTTGCTGAAATGAAGTTACCTCCCATACAGAAGAAGAGGTCTACATCCCCTGCCCTCATTTGTTTTATTGCCTCAACCACATCTACTCCGTGTTCTCTAGGACTAGTTATTCCACAGGCTTTGTCTAATTTCTGCAAAAAGGCTTCACTAGGGCGCTCCCATATCCCTACAGTACGGTCGCCCTGAACATTCGAATGTCCTCGGACAGGACATAGGCCTGCACCAGGCTTTCCGACATGGCCGCCAATTAGCATCAAATTAGTGACTTCTTGAATTACAGCTACTCCGTTTCTATGCTGTGTAAGCCCCATAGCCCAGCATGCAATACTAGCTTTCGACTTCGCTAACATTCTTCCAGCAGTTTCGATTTGAAATCTTGTAAGTCCTGAATCTGCTTCAATTTGCTCCCAAGTAGTTGATGTAACATTGTCAACCATATCGTCATAGCCTGAAGTACATTGTTTGACAAATTCATGATCAACGGCATCCAGTTCTAATTGCACTTTCATCAATCCGTGCATTAAAGCAGCATCTCCTCCAATCTTAACCTGCATGTGCATGTCTGCCAAGGCTTCGCTACCAAATGATAATTTCATGTAATCCTGTGGATGCTTGAAGCGAACTAGTCCTGTTTCAGGTAGTGGGTTAACGTGGATAATTTTTGCACCGTTTCTCTTTGCGTCTCTGAGTGCTGTAAGCATACGCGGGTGGTTAGTTCCTGGATTCTGTCCAATGACTAATATGGCATCAGCATGATTGAAATCATCTAACGTTACAGTTCCCTTGCCGATACCGATTGCTTCCCCTAGACCCCTGCCGCTCGATTCATGACACATATTGGAACAATCAGGCATGTTGTTAGTGCCTAATGTTCTAGCGAACAACTGGTACAAAAATGCGGCTTCATTAGAGGTGCGTCCTGACGTGTAGAAAACTGAACGGTTTGGATCAGCAGAATCTGAAATTGTTTTTGAAATTAAATCAAAGGCGGTTTCCCATGATATTTCTTCATAGTGATTACTGCCAGATTTAAGCACCATAGGGTGAGAAAGTCTTCCCTGATTGTTCAACCAATAGTCGCTCTTTTGTGACAGTTGTTGGACAGAATGTTTTGAAAAAAAGTCGGGGTTTACATTCGCCTTCATTGCTTCATCGGCCACAGCTTTTGCTCCATTTTCACAAAACTCAAACGCAGTAGAATGTTCAGGGTCTGGCCAAGCACAACCTGGGCAATCAAAACCATCAGGCTGATTTACAGTAGTAAGTGTCTTGATTGTCTTTGTAATACCCATCTTCTTTATTCCATGAAACATGGATGAAGTTGCTGCAGGAATACCCGCAGCAACCGATTTAGTTGATTTGATTTTGAGAGGATTGTTGTCGCGTGGAGTAGTTGGTGAAACACCTTCGCGACCTGACATAATTTTATCCTGAGGAAGAGGGCTTGTCAATGATGCGGCTCAAATCCCCAATAATAGCAGGGTTTTTGCTTGCAGCAAATCCCACCAATGTAATCCCGCTCGACCTTGCTAAAGCCTCGGCTGCAGAACTGATTGCGCCTACAGCGATAATCAACTCAACGCCAGAACGTACCCCTTTAGCAACCAACTCCCAGCCTATTCTGCTGGATAAAACTAAAATTTTGGCATCGAATTGTCCTCTGACAGATGCGCCTATTGCTTTGTCGAATGCATTGTGGCGCCCAATGTCTTCTCTAACGACTAATAAATCGCCATTTTGATTGAAGACTGCGGCGGCGTGAACACCACCTGTCGATGAAAAAAGAAGTTGTTCTTCCTTCATGCTGTCGATCATTTTACCAATGTCTGATTCTAGGCATATTGTGCGTGAAACCAAGTCCAATGGTTGCTCAATATCTCCGGTTGTACACGCACCACATGCCGCTGTTAGCAGGTCACCGGTAGGACGGTTTACAAAATTGCCATTTAGATGTAAATCATGACCATCCAATGTCAAAGACTCTACATGTCCTCTACCTTCACAACGAATATGGCCAATTGCTAAATCTTCTAAATCAAGGGGTGTTGCAAGTAATTTGACAACAATCTCTCCATTAGAATAAAGCGTGACTATTGACTCTTCAGCCAAATCGTCAAATTCGGGCTTCACATTCCCGTCAACCAATCGGTGTATGGGTCGCTCGACCATGGCCTATGCTATAGTGCCGAGGAAATAGAAATTACTAGATTATTCGTTTCTTGAAATATCAAAGAATTCAAATTGTAAATTTACCAATTCGGTAGATGACTTTGCCTCTCTGTATGCTTCCAGTGGTTCCTTGTTTAGTATGAAGAATTGTTCACCCCACCGGAAAGCCGATAGCAAACTGCGTGCCTGTTCTTCTTTCCCAATCAGAAACAAGGATGCCGCTAGAGCCTCTGCAGTAGTCATTTTACTTGGCTTACCCCAGTTTACTGGATTTGCAGCTAGTAGTAGCGGAAGCATTCTCGGCTTCAGTTTGGTACGTTTCATTACTTGATGAACCGAATCCTCAATTTGCGCCCAAGAGCAATCTAGGCCAACAAGTGAACCTCCCTCTTCCAAAAGAATCGAATGGTCCTCTGGGCCTAGTACCTTACCACAAAGAGGTTCGAGAATAATCCCCTTGCGCGGTAATCTGTTAAATCGCTCATGTAATATCAGGTCATTACGTTTAGATAATCTGACTGCAGTGTTCTTTTTTGGGTCATCCTGTGCCAACCAAATTGCGTGAATAGGTATATCGTTGGAACTTCTCATTCCTTGTCACCCAATAAGAAATCACCAAGAGTTAATCCTCTAGATTGTACAGTATTTACATGACGATTCTCATCTGGGGAAGCATCGACCATCAGTATGATATCCAAAGTCCGCTCCAACTTTCTGATCACTGCATCTGTTGGGCGCTTCCCAGATTCAACATTATTGATGACATTAATTTTTTCAGCCATTCTTCGGGCCAATTCCCTCTTATCCCAGCCTTTGGCAGTTCTTGCCTCGGTTACAAGTTTAGAGAACTCAGAAGATAATTCCTTTTCACCTCTCAACATAATGTCCTTACCTTTTCTACCAATCCCGCCATATCCTCCAGATGTAGCATTTGAGTTGTTAACTCTTGATAGGCCAGGGGCAACTTTCTTTTCTTGTAGGCCCATCTTTTCAGTGCAGCGTTTACATGCTTGAATTTCCGCTCGGCCCATGATAACCGCACGAGTACCTACTTTCATAGCTCCACATAATTCACAGTCTGCCATGGGTCCACCTAGATGGTTGTCAAGTCGGTGATTCTTCAAGGCTTCGTAAGTATATGAAATTAATATTATACGCGGATAGTTGAATAAGGGCGGCCATAGTAGATTACCCATGGGCACCGACATTGATAAGGGTTCAAGCGAACCTTTAGCGAAAGATGACAAGGACCTGAAGTCACTTGAAGCTGACTATGCGAGGCTAAGTGACGAGGCGCAAAGGCTGATTTCTGAGCGCATACAACTAGAGAATGACCTAGCTAATGTCAAAAAGCGGGCGAGTAGACTTGATGAGGAAGTTAGGATCTTGAAAAATCCTCCATTAATCGTTGGTCATCTCCAAGATGTATTAGATGATGAACGCGCTATTGTTCGCTCATCAAATGGTACAGTCTTCCAAGTTTCAATAAACCAACGGCTGAGTAAAGACAGATTACGACCGGGTGCTAGAGTGGCGCTAAATCAAGATACTCTTTCTGTAATTGAGATTTTACATGATGCTTGGGACCCTATGGTGTCNGGTGCAGAAATGGTAGAAACTCCTGATGTTGACTACGATACNGTAGGAGGATTGGATGAACAAATTCTTCAGGTAAGAGAGGCGATTGAACTACCGCTCGACAAACCAGAATTATTCAGAAAAGTTGGCATCGACCCACCTAAAGGAATNCTTCTNGTTGGGCCACCTGGTTGTGGAAAAACCATGCTAGCCAAGGCGGTAGCAAGTCATACCAACGCATCATTTATTCGAATGGTTGGGTCTGAACTCGCACAGAAATACATCGGTGAAGGGGGTAGAATGGTTAGAGAATTATTCTCACTAGCCAAAGACAAATCTCCATCTATAATTTTCCTCGATGAAATTGATGCAATTGGAGCAAAGAGATTGGATTCAGCAACTAGCGGGGACAGGGAAGTACAGAGAACATTGATGCAACTATTAGCTGAATTGGATGGATTCGACTCATTAGAGGATGTGAAAATTATTGCAGCAACAAATAGACCTGATATCCTTGATGATGCATTATTAAGGCCAGGTAGGTTTGACCGTGTTATTGAAATCCCGCTACCTGATGAGGCGGGAAGAAAAACAATCCTTGGCATCCATTTAGGAAAAATGTCCACTACTCGTGTAAANATCGCAAAGATTGTAGAACAAACTGAGGGGTTCAGTGGTGCTGAATTGAAGGCTACTACCGTAGAATCAGGAATGATTGCAATTCGTGATGGTCGCTCTAAGGTTAAGCAAGAAGATTTGCAATTAGCCGTTGAGAGAATCAAAAAGAAGCGAGAAACTAACGGAATATCTTCCTCTCCGGACGCACTGTACGGTTGATTATTCGGCAATGTTCATCAGTCGTCACTGTAGAGAATAGGTCATGTCAACTAGAATAGTTGAATGTGTTCCTAATTTTTCAGAAGGTCGCAATCAAGAAATCATCGACGCGATTAGCAATGCAGGCCGTGGAATAGATGGCGCAAGAGTGCTTGGAGTAGAGCCAGANGGTGATTANAATCGAACTGTACTAACGATTGCAGGAGAACCCGATGCTGTATCACAGGCTGCTTTCGAAGTAATTAAAGCGTCACTTGAGCACATAGACATGAGAATCCAGGAGGGTGAACACCCGCGAATTGGAGCGGTAGACGTTTGCCCATTCGTGCCTCTCGAAGGTGTCACAATGGAAGAGTGTGCTGAGATGGCACGNAAATTGGCAAAAAANGTGGCGCATGAACTGGGAATTCCGACATTCCTGTATGGTGCNGCTGCAACTTCCCCGGACAGAGAGCTACTGTCCGATTTGAGAAAGGGGCANTATGAAGGATTCCGNCAACGCTTGGAAGATGGAGGTCCGCATTTACCTGACTTTGGTCCAGAGGAATGGAATGAAACCGTTGAAAGATTCGGTGCAGTTGTAATCGGTGCAAGACAAATCCTAGTAGCATACAACGTTAATGTTGACGAAAAGGATGCTAAAACTGCGAAAATTGCAGGGTCATTAGTAAGATCTACCGGTCGTTTACTCAAACAGAATGACGGTAGGCGGACAAGAATACCAGGAATGCTGCCCATGGTTCAAGGAATGGGGCTACCGCTGGAAGCACACGGTATTTCACAAGTATCAATGAACTTGAGAGACGTNAACATAACTCCGATGCACATTGCCTATGAAGCAGTTAAATCCATTGTCAACGATCACGGTGTAGACACATATGGTTCTGAATTGGTTGGTCTAGTTCCATTATCTGCAATGGTTGAATCAGGTAAATGGTATGCAGACAAAGATTGTGAAGATGAAACTGAATTAGTTAATGCTGCCATTACAGGACTGGGCTTAGACGCATTGGGTCCATTTATTGCAAATGAGAGAATTATAGAATGGGCATTGAAGGAGGAGATTGAATGAAAACGCCATGGATGGAAATGACGGTTAGAGATTTTCAGACGGCTTTAGCGTCGTCATCTCCGACTCCGGGAGGAGGTACTGCTGCTGCAATCGCTTTAGGTCAAGCATCGGCCCTTACAGTTATGGTTTGTGACTTGACTGTCGGGAAAGATAAATGGCAAGATGGATGGAATGTGGCCGAAGAAGCTATGGTACTATCTGCCAAAATTATGAGGAGGGCTGGAGAATTGGCCGATGAAGATAGTGATGCCTTTGACGAAGTCATGGCTTCGTTTAAACTACCAAAAAATAGTGATGAAGAGGTTTCAATTCGCAGGGCTGCGATTAGAAATGCAACNCTAAAAGCCACAGAGAAACCTTACGAAACTGCCGAATTGGCTCTTGAATTACTGAAAATTCTTCCAGAATTAGCCAGTAAGGGCAACTCTAACGCCGTCTCCGACGTAGGCGTTGCTGGATTGTTAGCTAGTGCCGCATGTAAAGGAGCGCTGTTCAATGTTGACATTAATCTTGGAAGTTTGCCCGAGGATTATGGTTCAGAAATTAGAATCAATGCCCCGCNTATTAAGGAAGAATCCCGTGTGCTTTCACGCCAGGTCATGGATGCAGTGAGAGAGAAACTCTGACTATCTTACCTGTGAACCAGTTGCAATATCGCCGTCAATGGTGACTAATTTGACACCACCTTGGCCGTCGTCTGCAGCCAACATCATGCCCTCGCTCATTACTCCTCTAAGCTTCCGCGGTTTGAGGTTAGCAACGAAAACTACGGATTTTCCGGTCATTTCTTCCGCTGAATAATATTCTTTCAGACCTGCACAAATAGTACGTCCATTTTCACTCCCATCATCAATAGAGACCACGAATAATTTGTCTGCATTTTCGTGATCACTGACCGATACAATCTTTCCAACACGCAATTCTACTTCCATGAAAGTCTCAAAATCGAGATATGTAGTTCCTTCTGGCATTTCTTTCACTCCTTTTTTCTGTTTTTTCCCACCCTTTACGGCATGGCTAGGGTCTTCCTTANTCGATGAATCCTCAGTAGCAAGGGATTTCTCCTGGTCAAGAATCTCATCCAAATCCAATCTNTGGAAAAGCGGCTTCGCTTCTGCATCATTCCACTTGTATTCGACATTCCAATCGATTGCTGAATTCCAATCTGCNTGTGATACATCACCACTNTCTCCAAGGGCTTCCCACAGGCGTTGTGCACTGAATGGCAAGAAAGGCTGTGTTAAGATAGCGAGATATCTCGACAAACGCCATCCGAAAGATAACTTCGACATTGACTCTTCAGCACCATCNCCATCCAAATCCTTGAGATATTTCCATGGNGTTGCCGATTGTAGCATTTGGTTTCCAAGTTGTGCTGCTGTCATTACGCTTCGCAATGCTTCTTTGAACCGATGCCTTTCTAGGCTTGATGTGACATCAGAATGGATTTTTTCGAGTCTGCTCATTTCATCTTTACAGAAATCAAGATTCTCAAATGAAGGTAACCTTCTATCATCCGGCAGCCGTGCACCTAACGTAAGTACTCGATGGACGAAATTACCGTATGCTGCTATCAATTCAGAATTGATTTTTTCAACAAAATCTGGCCAATTGAAATCTGTATCATGATTTTCCGGCATATTAATTGACAAATAATAACGGAGTGTGTCTGGGTCAAATCTCTCCAAAAAAGATGGCAGCCATACTGCGTGTCTTCTGGATTTGGAGAACTGCCCGCCCGCTAACATAAGGTATTCCATTGCGGGAACATTATCCTCGAGATGTAATTCACCAGGTCCGGGTAAGCTAGGCATTGTGTCGGAGTTTAATCCCTTAGAGGCATGATTTAGGCCCATAATCAGTGCCGGCCAAATAACAGTGTGGAATGGGATATTGTCCTTTCCTAAGAAATACAAATGTCGTGGTTTTTCGCCATCTTCAGAGATCTTCCACCACTTTTCCCAATCACCTTCACTGGCATATCGCTGTGACCATAATTTAGCACATGAGTAGTACCCCTGAACCGCCTCAAACCAGACATAGATGCATTTTCCGTCCCACTCTTCACCCTCTAGTGGAAGAGGAATTCCCCAGTCGAGGTCTCTTGTAACTGCACGTGGTCTTAANCCCATGTCTAGCCATTGTTTTGTCATAGCACGGACATTAGATTTCCAAGCGGATTGTCNCTGACTTGCATGCTCTTCCAGNGCCTTTTGAAATAAGTCTAGTCTGTAGAAGAAATGCTCAGTATCGCGAATCTCAATTTTCGCCTCAGGATTCATTTTTGACCGCGGATTCTTTAATTCATGGGCTTCGTATGTTACGCCACACTCATCGCACTGGTCGCCTCTTGCACCGTCTGCTCCNCAGTTTGGGCACTCACCTTCGACATACCTGTCTGGTAGGAAACGACCACCATCNTCACGAATTTCGTAATATTGTTGCATTACTTTCCGCTCGAATAGACCTGCATCCATAAGTGAAAGGAAATTGTCTGAAACGATTTTGTAATGTTCAGGNTCACTAGTTCTGTTGAATAAAGACCCTCCGAACTCTATTCCCCTTGGGTCAATATTAGGCTCCCACGTGCANCCAAGGTCTAGCAGTGCCTTGGTATTGATTGCATGGTACTTGTCAACTACTTGCTGTGGTGAGATCCCTTGAGTTTCTGCAGTAACTGTAATTGGTGTTCCATGTTCGTCAGAACCAGAAACCATTAGGACGCGATTACCCTTCGCCCTTTCGAATCTCGCTTGAATATCTGGTGGGAGGTAACATCCTGCTACATGCCCCAAATGCAATGGGCCATTGGCGTATGGCCATGCGACGCAAATGAGAACATGCTCGCCCGACATAGGTGTCACCCAACCTGTCGGATGCAATGAACTACATGAGTCCTGTGTATATTGTACTGGAGAAAACTCAAGAACTACACTCACGACAGACAGGATGGGCCGATTGGCCGAGGAGTTCGTCGAACCCCATGGCAGACTACACAATGCTGATCATTTATGGATCACTTGCTNTAGGTGTTTCATTCCTTTGTTCGATGNTAGAGGCCGTGCTATTATCGATGTCAATGTCACATGTTAGCATCATGAGCAAAACAGGCGATAAGAACGGTTTGCGATGGTCACGATTAAAGGAAGATGATTCTGTCAAACCCCTGACTGCAATCTTGACTTTGAACACTATAGCACACACAATGGGTGCAGCAGGAGTGGGTGCTGAAGTATCCCGAATATGGGGCGATGATAGCCTCACAGTTGCATCTATAATTCTAACTTTAGCAGTTCTATTCTTATCTGAAATCATACCAAAAACGATCGGGGCAGCATACTGGAAAAAGTTGTCATTGCCATCTGGATTCATATTATCGGGAATGACCAAAATGCTTGCACCTTTCTTCGTACCATTACTTATGTTCAAGAGATTATTACCCAAAGCCGAATCTGCTTCTGTAACTAGAGATGAGCTCCACGCCCTCGCAGACATTAGCGAGGAAGAAGGAGAATTAGAAGAAGACGAAGAGACTGTAATTCACAATCTACTAGCGCTAAGAGAAATGCCAGTAAAGGACATTATGACGCCTAGNACAGTAACACTTGCATTTGAGCAAGGATGGACAATTAGGCAAGTACTNGATGATACTAAGATTTTGAGATTTGGACGTATGCCGGTATATGAGGAGTCGATAGACCAGTTATCTGGATTCGTTCTTCGTTCGGATATTTTGATGGCTGCTTCAATGGATGAATGGGATAAGGTATTAATCGACATTAGAAAGCCATTGATGACAATCGGTGTCGATGATAGCGTAGATTTGGCATTGGACACATTCCTCAAATCAAAAGTTCAGATTTTGGCAGTTGTCGATGAATTCGGTGGAACAGCAGGTATTGTCACAATGGAGGATGCTATTGAGACATTATTGGGCGAAGAAATTGTGGATGAACTCGATGAGCATGAAGACATGCGAGAATTAGCTAGGGAACAGGCTGCTTCAGAAGAAGAGTGATTACAGGATCCTCTTCTCAATCCATGATTCAATGAGTGCATCTCTTTCTATGTTGACTCTATTCTTTGAATGTGTAAGTGATTCTATTAGATGTGGTTCAATGTCCAAATCAGCCGACAAAAGTAGGTCGTAGTGATAACGCCCCAAACGATTATCATTCTTTGCTTGCAATAGAAGCACTGGAACCTTTGGATATCCCCAATGAGGGAAATCGATGTCTTTCCATTCGAGGTCATGGGCTTCAGGATGTATTTTTCGAAAACCTTTCACTGCCCATTTTTTTAGCAAAGGGAGCATGAATGAAATCCTTCCAGACATCTGTTCTAGTATAGGCGAATATGCAGCCATAGGTGATTCAAGCATCAATGTGCCATATTCGTCCTTCCACCATCCTTGGTGCCTATCGTGATGCATACCAATGGAAATGAATCCACCGAGGCTATGTCCGTAGAAGTGGACTTTTTTGATTTTAGATTGATCAACTTGTTCTAGTATTATCTTGACATCTTCAATTACTTTCCCAGCGGTCCATTCTGGTGTATCAGGAGCCATTCCATGAGCGCGCATATCAACTGCTAGAGTATGTAATCCGTTATTTTTGAAAAGATACATTCTCTCTGTGAAATTCTCTGAGGATGATTGCCAGCCATGGATTAGAACTACTAAATCAGCTTCATTATCCTGGTAATTGATGAATCCATAAACGTCAGATTCTCCATTTCTCGCCCTTATGATTTCCCAATTAGTATCAGAAAATGGAAGACTTCGTTTCTCGGGCCCACTGAAGATTATTCTGAGTAAGACCTGATGGACAATTAGTAGCAAGACTACAAACAGGAAAACAAGGGCGTATGGAGTTAATATCGACAAGCAAGTTACTGAAACTAGCAATATCAGTATGGCATGGCCATCCCATGTCGCCTTACGGCGGTCCATATTCAGTCCTCAGAACTTTCTTCTTCGGATTCGCCTGTTTCTTCAGATTCGGCTGCTTCTTCAGATTCATTATCCTCAGCAGACTTTGCAGCTTTCTTTGCTGCTTTTGCTTTCTGCTTGACTTCACGGTTTGCAGACCTCTCAGCCCACTTGTCACCGAAATCACCAAGGGATTCGAATCTAGCCATCCAGCCCGTTTCATCACCAGTAGAAACGTGCTTTACGAGGTAAGAACTGAAAGCCAAATCGAAAACTCCTTGTGAGAAATCTGAATTCTTCTTTAGGAAGAAATTGAATATCCAGAATACAATAAACACTACTCCGGTAATGAACGGAACCATACCTGAAGAACTGATGTTTTGGAAATTAGCCATCATTAGAATTAATCCAATCAGAGAAAGGAATCCGATGCTGTTGTTCAATATTGCATGCAAGAAGATAGGTTTACTTCCTGACGAATTGATGTACTTCGTTCTAGATACGAACTCCCCAATGTTGCGTCCGGTCCAAATAGGTAGAACCAACCAGTTAACTAGAATCATCAGGAGTGCAACAGCCCAGCCTATTGTGAGGTCTGAGTCAGCACCGGTTGATAAAATACTCAATAAACCAATTGAAACACCAAAGTTCCAAGCGAAATTGATTATCCAGCCAATGTACCTTGGCATACTCCCTGCGAGTTCAAATCCTTCAGGAAGACCAGTAGGCCTAATTTTTTCTGGCTTTTCCTTGCCTCCTCCTTTCGATTTGATAGATTTAGAGGCAGGTTTTGCCGCTTTAGGAGTAGCCTTTTTTGCTACTGCTTTTGCTGCCTTAGGTTTTGCTTTGGCAGCTGCTTTTGCTGCCTTTGGCTTAGCCTTAGCAGGTTTAGCATCATCCATATTGTCAACTTTGTCAAGTAATCCCATATTCTCACATCAACTGTACATTGCACCGATTGCACGGTAAACTTCGAAATCATCGCTCTTTGTAAAAGCTAGAACTGCATCATCCGGCATCCCACCAAGTAGAGAGTCAACAACTGAGAAGAACTCAGTTCTATCATCGTCAGAAGCGGCCTCAGGGTCTGAAGCTACTACGCGGTAGACTTCAAATCCTTCAGATTGAGTAAACGCAGTNACTTCATCCTCTGGAAGTTCGCCGAGGAATGAATCGATTATTGTCACGAAGTAAGGGAACAGGTCGTCATCATCGTCTTCTGCAACCTCGGCTACATGGGATTCCTCTTCCTCTTCGTATTCCTCTTCTTCATCATCGCTAGCGAATAACTCGTCAAGTTCAGCTTCGCCAGCAATAACAGCCTTGATCAATTTTCTCTCAGCCATTAGAGTTTCCAAAGAAGGACGTAGTTCACGTAGCAATTGCCTATCTCCAACTTCTTTAGCGGCCTGATACTCAGGCTTCAAACGCCTGAGTTCAGCCTCAACAGTTTCAAGTTGGCTGTTCAACTCAATCAATGTTTCACCATCCAAGTGGCTGTTTTCTTCTTCCTCTTGATTAAGAAGTTGGACTGTAGGCGAATCTCTAATTTCAGCAGCTTTATCATCCCGCTCTTCCTTGCGCATAACGATGATGTCACGGTCGAGTTCGTGACCGAATCTGTCAGAATATCTTTCAAGGAGGCTGCCGATTTCTCCTTGGCTGATTCGGTCAATGTGACCATACACCTGCTGTAGGGGCTTTCCGCTTTTCTTAGCATACAAGCCGGCATACGAGTCCTCTTCTTCTACAACTACGACTGGCTCAGGAGCAGGGCTAGGTGGCAAGGCTTCGATTGCAACTGGAGCCGGGGCTTCGGGAGTTGCTGCGGGAGGTGCAACCGGAGGAGCCGCATTT
This sequence comes from Methanobacteriota archaeon, assembly GCA_002727695.1. Next base: position 29,144 of record PBXT01000025.1, read on the forward strand.
TGCGGGGTTGGAACAGGAGGTGGGCCAGCTGGTGAAGTTGGCGCAGGTGGCGCTGGTGCAGCAGGGGCAGCAGGTGCAGGATTGGGCAATGGCATGCCCGGAGCAGGCGGCATTGGCATGCCCGGAGCAGGTGGCATTGGCACGCCCGGAGCAGGTGGCATTGGCATTGGAGGCAAGCCTGGCGGTGGTGGCAAATTGTTGCCATCTTTCTTCTTCTTACCCAGCCCCATGTGTGCACCTCAGGTTAGGTGGGAAGTAATCTGCCCTTGAACGTTGCCATTGTTAGAACCATACGTAGTATGGTATTTTGACCTATTTCACTAACCTAGCCCATCCTTTCAGCACAAGGAATGTAGCGCCTGCTTCGTGGATTTCGACCACATCTCCTACGGAGGCATCAATCACCCGGTTATCAAAACGAGTAATTGCATCATCTACTACCATTTCAACACGCACGATTTCTTGTCTTGACAAAGCGATTCCCTCACTGAGGCAATCGAATGGATTACTTGATTCTGGATCTAATCTTGAAAGTGGGAATTCTGTAACTCGCATCCCACTCTTACCATGTAGGGAACCAGGCCAACGGATTTGGCGTCTTGTGTCAATTGTAACAACTTCATCGGTTTCACCAGCGTTTCCTAAAACGACACTGGAATCAGCCCTGATTAAATTTTGAAACAGCAGCGCATGATTATTCAGTGCAGTAAGACGTCCATCTAAAACGCGATTCCGACGACTTTCAGNTTGCATTAATTCTGCTAATTTTTCTACGCTGGCCTTTCCTCGCAGACCCTTTATTCCTTCGCGGTCCATCATTTCCTGTAACCCTGCAGTCATTGTTCGCAATAACTGGGTATCGCCATTGTAGACTGAATCTAATTTGTTCACTACAGAATCAATTCCCCTGGAAACACGCTTTGCCCAACCAGTAGCTCTAGGATTACGTGAACGTTCAAGCAAATCGCTAACTTCTACTCCTTCGCCACGTATGTGACTGACCAACTCTCTTCGGGCTTCAGAATCCAAGTGGAAAAATTTAGGATCTCGATAATGTAAGTGGAAACCCCTGTGACCTGAAAATGTAACCTGCAAATATTCTTCATTAAATCCAAAATCTGGTTCTAAGAAATCGTTCCACAAAGACCATGCCTGTTCCTGAATGACTTCAATCATACCAGGAAAATCTTTGTCCGTAACTCCAGGCAAGTGATCCCCATCTAAATCAAAGATTAAATCTGCGCCTAGCCAATCTTTGTCCGCCATTTTCAACTCATGTGGTTTTTTCCAGTATGCTGTGGAATAGAAACAAGAATGTTGGGGTCTTTCGCATATGAACCGTCGAACATCATTCATGTCTGAAAATGATTTGTGACGAATCGGGGTTCCTCCTCCGAATGGAATAAACATCCATTCCCTAGTTCGTAGGCGAGGCGGCGTCCATAATTCTGCAGTACGGTAGTATTGAGTGAAACGGTGTGCGAACCTTGCCCAGCCAGAAATAGTACCACCTCATGACACGGTGGACAGTGGAGACCTTTGAATCTTCACTCTTTCCAGAATCGATTCTCTCTCTGGATTTCCACGGTTGCAGTGTCTGCACCTGTAATCTCAACATAGTGAGCCCAACAGAAGTAGTGCTTGTCTACAACCATTGCCTCGCCAAATGTTAACCGATTTCCACATGAATTACATCTTGGACCAATTTCTCCATTTGGAGTTTGAGCAAGTTCGATATGTTCGTGTGGCATAGGTCTCACTTGTTTTGGCGTAAAGGAAGAAGTCTTTGAATGTGGCGTATCACCAGTCGATTTCCGTTGGTTCATCGCACAATGCTAACAAATCCAATGCAACCTCGCATGATTCTGAAACTTCAGGAAGAGGGTCGGTTAGGAACTGTTGCAAAACAGGTCTTGCCCTTCTATCCCCAATTGCGCCAAGAGCTTCAGCGGCTTCGTGCCTGACCATTACATGTTCTGATTCGTCACTCAACACATCGATAAGAGTAGGAACTGCTAGATTATCCTGCATTTGGCCTAGAACATATGCCAATTCGTGCCTTAAGAGGGCGCTGCTCGCTTTGAATCCCTCACATAGTGCACTGACAGCCTCACTTGAACGGTCATTCCTCAAGGAAAAAACAGCCCGCATTCTTTGGAACATTTTGCTGTTCTCGTCTAAGAGTGTTGTTCTCAAAGAAGAAACATTGGTTTCGAGAGAAGGAGGTGCAGGGTCGACTGAACCATACTCAGATGTCCCTGGTATCCTGTCTGCAACACTCATGTTATCAACTCTCATCTGCGCCAATAAATTGCACGCTATCAACATCAAAATCTGAGTCTATCAAGCCAATTTCTTGACCTTCACGCAAGAACATTCTAATTGAATCTCTTCCCTCTTTCTTGTAGTCGATAGTTCGCTCATTAACATACATTGTAACGAATTCACGATTCGTGTCATCGTCAATACCTCTGCCCCATTTTTTTGCGAACTGGAGAGCGACATCGGGGTTTGCAATCGAATGCTCGATACTCATCTTTGTGTACATTGTAACGTCTTCCATAACTTGTTGACCAAGGTCACGACGGACTACATTTCCTCCCAAAGGCATTGGAAGTCCACCCGTCTTTTCATTCCACCAAACACCTAGATCAACTAGCACATCTAAATCATGGTCAACATATGTCAACTGACCTTCGTGGATAATCAATCCCGATTTGTAGGTGTCATCAAGAATCCTAGGTATGATTTCATCGAATGGCACAACCTCGTAAGTCAGATCTCCCCAACACAACTTGATGCCAAGATATGCGCTCGTTTTGAGTCCCGGCACTGCGATCGGATTTGCTTTAGCCTCTTCCTCTGTTACACCCTTCTTCACAACAATCATAGGACCATATCCTTCACCCATCGATGCTCCACAGTTCATTAGTGCGTAATCATCAGCTATGTTTGGATAGGCATGGATGCTAACTGCAGAAACTTCCAATTCTTTGTTCATAGCCCTGTGATTTAGAGTTTCGATATCTTGCAACTCGTGTACGAAATTGTACCCAGGCGTGGGGAATGCATTGGTAGTCATTGCATAAAACATAAATGCATCATCAGGGTCTGGAGAATGACCAATTCTAACAATTAAATTTCCATCTTCATCAACAGGTAATACATCACTCATAATTTCACCTCAATGGCATGCTTTGCCGTATTTCTTCAAGCGCCAATAATTGTACGGCCAAGGAGTAATGAATCCAGCAAACAGCATTATTGGAATGACCCACCAAGTCAACATTGCTCCTCCTGTTAGAAGATAATCTACAATATTCATAGCAGCCTCCATTCCAATCATTGAGATCAAGGACATTCCTACTGCAACTTTGAATGCTTCCTTTAGGATCATCTGTTTGGACAAAATAATAGTTTCGAGAATGATTGATGTCATTATTCCGTTAAACATCGCCAACATCATTATGCTCATGGTTGACCATCCTGATTCAGTGAAAACGAATTGGAATGCAGCAATTGTACCTAAGTCGCCGATAGAGCAACCAATTAAACACCACATTGTATTGTAAGCGGATTTACCCCAAACTTCCCTGTCTGACCAATTGAAATCCGTAGAGATTGGAATCGCTTCATCCACATCGCAGCAGGATTTTACTTCCGCTACTTCGGCCATGATGTGCGCTAACGACTCGGGTTTTTCAATAGTGGTATATTGCTGCACAAAAATTTCTCCAAAAATCCAAATGAAAATAGCAAATATTCCGTTAGACTTTCAAGAATAACATATCCTGCGTTAATCGGGGCGGACATGACTAGAGCAAGGTTTACCCTTCTTGTTACTCTGTTTTGCTTGTTGTCAATACCTTTAGTTTCGGCTAACCCGTCCGGACTAACCTACCTAGATTCCACATGGTCTACCAATGATGGTGATGAAGGAGATTTACTTGCACTTAACCCAAATGGAACAATTATTGCATCATACCATGGAAAGGATATCATCTTGTTCAATACAACGACTTTCGAGCAGATTGGCAAAATCAGTTTTGATGAAGATATTGCTGGAATGGAATTCAATCCCAATGGCACGGTTTTAGCAATTAACAAACGTTCTACCGCGCAAATCCGTGAATCCATCAAACTAATCGATGTAGAAACTCTTCAGGTTTACGATAGCGGTGTCCTCGCTGACGATAGATTTCGTGATATTGCTTGGAGTGTAGATGGCATGGTCATTTCTGCACATGGTTACGACGGGGAAGTCGTGGAGCAGTATCGTTACCCAGAGCTTACGATAAAAAATACTCTTCATGGGGTGCATGTAGTAGATGTAACTTGCATAGATTATCGCTCCGATGGCGAATACATCTTGACAGGAGATGAATCTGGGAGATGGGCTATTTGGAATATGCAAGGACAGAAACAAGGTTCGTATATCGAATACGGAGAAGGGCTTCTTGACTGCAAATTCTCACCTGATGGACTTGATATCATACTGATGGGTGAAGATGGAACAATCACATCGCGGACATTTGATGGCTTGGAAAATCATGTTACAACTATCGAAGGTGCGAAAGAAATCATGTTTTCTGATTCTGGAGTGCGAATGCATATTTCTGTAGAGGATGATGACTTCAAAGGTCTAGTAACATATGATTACGCTAATTTCAATGAAATGCAGCGAACTAACTTTTTCCATATAGTCGAGGATGTAGAATTTATTGATGATGAATATAATCGCATCCAAACTCTATTCGTTTCAGGAGGTACGGGCGAGGTAGCTGTTTATTTGCGTGACATAGTTGCTGAAGGTTTCGGTGAGCCTGGTTCTGATTTAGACGGAGATTCTATTCCAGACAATCTAGATCAAGATGATGACGGAGATGGAATTATTGATGATTGGGATGATGATATTGGATGCGATGCTCCAGAAGGAACACCATGTTCTCGATACCCTGACCTTTCAAAAATCAGAAACATCGAGATTACAGTTGGAGAATACTTCGTAGTAAGAGATCAAATCTCACTACCTTCCGAGGACTCTAGCAATATTCGAAACCTTTCTAGAAATGCGCTTGCTAAGGACCAAGTTCTAAGTTCNCGAGAGACNGATTTGTTCGCGAACGCAATGTGTAAAAACATGGACCATAGTGACATTGTGGACCAATGGAGAGATTCTATTTCACTGTCTAACGGAGAACTGGGAGATGCAACAATCAGTTGCTTTATTGTTGATGGAATGGAAATGATCAGGGATGGAGATTCGACTACTCAAATTACATTTGCAATTGTTACGACATTTGAATATGATAGCGCAGTTAACTTTCCTCTTCAGATTTCTTTAGCTGAACAACCACTTCCTACAGATGGTTCAATTTCGTGGTTGGCGCCAGCTTATCCTGTCGCACTAAAGTTTTCTGGAGATGGCTTAGTTAGCCAAACAATTCCATTATGGTGGAATAATGGCGATGACCTCGCATCTGTAACAATGGAGGAAGTCGAGGTCAAAGAACCAACTGTAATCGAGAGTGCGATCGATTGGGCCATGCACCCAATCGCTTTCATCTTCTATCTAGGAATACTGATTGGACTCGGAACATTGTGGATGAGACATCAAAACAAAATTGATTTCGATCTAGAAGATGAAGAGGCAGAAGATATAGATTTAGAACGGGATGAAGAAGATGAGGAAGATGATCCGGATATAACTCAAAAAGAAATCGCTAGTGATGAGGAACCAGTCATTAAAGATCGACCNAAAAGAACTCCCCCTCCTAGTAGACGGAAAATGTACAGTACTACGGTAGAAAATGAACCGTTAGCAAAGAAAAAGCGTGTTTCTGAATCAAAATTGAATAGAGATGGCCCGATAATGAAAACTAAAAGAAAACGTCTAAATTCTATCGAACAAAATTCAGAACCATCGAAATCTAAACCTATTGTCGCTGCAAAGAAAAAAGTAGTCAAACCAGAAGAGCCTGTCATCAAAAAAAGAAAGGTTAAGGCAGCAAAGAAAGAAGAAACCAAACCTGAAGCTAAAAAGAAGAGAAAACCTGTCAAAAGAAAGAAGAAAGGTTCTGGAAAGAAAATTGACGAGGATAAATTGCAGGACAACTTAGTAAGTGATTTCTTGAAGGAAGAATAGTTACCAGGCCATAGTAATCTCTTCTTCCATTTGACAAGCCGAGTTTAGGAATTGTTTGAGTCCGTTCATATCNTCTGGATCCATTCTGTTTATTACTTCACCAAAGTATCTCTCTAAACGGTCAACAGTTTGAGATGATTTCTTGCTGCTNGTTTTGATTACTTCCTTTCTGACAGAAGAATTATTTTCAAATTCAATTAACCTCTGAATCAGAGCTGTGTAAGCAGCCTTCACACTGCTGATGTCTGAGTCCTTGCGTGCTGCAAATACTCCGAATACCATTGGGTGTCCACTAACTTCCTTCCATTCCTTGCCAAGATCTAACTTAATCAGTTCAGGGTGGTCTCTAGCCGCTTCGAGAGCTCTATCTCCTATCAGTAGACAACCATCACACTTGGCAAGCATTCCCTTCAAATCAGGACCCATTTCGACATATTCTGGTTCTAATTTTCTATGCTTAATCAAAAACTTGAGGAGGGTTACTGAGGTTGCAGAATCTGAAGGAAGGGCAATTGATTGCATATCGGAGATATGCTTCTCCCCGAAGAGTAAAACACTGCCAACCTCACCTTTACTGGAAATTGAAAGNTCTGGAACTAGCACCAATTTGTCAGAATTTTTTGCAAAATCTGCGGCAGGTATTGGGGCCAAAATACAATCACGACGAATCAAATGACCTGTAAGCCAAGAAGGTGGTGCAGGTAAAACATTCCAATTTTTCGACAGACCATGGAATAATGGTTCACAATTAATGAATGAAACTCTACCTATTGTCTTCTCCCAAGTCATTCAATCACCCGTTGCCATTCNAAGACTCCTTCTTTCAGGAACTGTAGGTGGAATGAACTCTACAAATGAAGTGTAAGTTGTGTTTCTTTGAATTGGAATCGAGCCTGAGTTTGAAACAATCTTAGCTAGTTGTGCCTTGTCATGGTCCAATGGTGCGGTAGAACCTGCTAGATGCATAATCGATTCCTTCTGAACAGTACCGTCGATATCATCAGCTCCGAATTGCAGAGCAAGTTCCGAAATTTCGTCGCCGAGATTCATTCGGTATGCTTTGATATGGGGGATATTATTCAGCATCAGCCTGGAGATTGCAATTACACGTAACACCTCGGTACCCGTAGCCAATTGGGCTTCTGGCAGCCTCGAATCGTCAGGTAAAAACGGATATGGGACAAAGCATTGGAATCCTGCTGTTTCATCCTGTAAATCTCTTAGTTTTATCATGTGCATGACTCGATGCTCGATTGATTCAATCGTGCCATATAGCATTGTGCAATTGGTTGGTATGCCTAAACTGTGTGCAGTACGATGAATCTCTAGATATTCATCGGATGATTCCTTGCCACGGCATATAACCTCGCGAATATCATCATCTAGGATTTCTGCACCGCCACCTGGAAGAGAACCTAAGCCAGATTTTTTGAGTCTAGATAGTGTTTCCCGAATTGNTAGATCTGAGAGNTTAGCGATATGCTTCACTTCGACAGCAGTTAGTGCCTTGATGTGAACATGAGGGAATTCTTTTCGTGTCCTGCTAAACAGTTCTGTGTAGTGTTCGATTCCCCAATCAGGATGAAGGCCGCCTACGGTGTGAACTTCATCGACGTAACTGGAATAATTACTCAAATCTTCAATGTACTCTTCGATTTCCAACTGATAAGCATCTTGGGCACGTCTACCCCTTCTGAAAGCGCAGAATTTGCATGCCAGGGTGCAGATGTTTGTTTGGTTAATGTGGACATTAACGTTGAAGAAAACCTTGTTTCCAAATCTAGANCTTTTTACGATACTAGCAAGGTATCCAATCAAGTCCAAATCGTTGTAATTAAACAAGAACTTGCCATCTTCAAGATTTAGAGGAACGTTGTTTGCTAGTTTTCCTACAATTCCCTCTAGTTCTGCAGGCCAGGATTCTTGTCCTAACAAACTGGTGAGATTAGCCTGCCAATTAGGCTGTTCACCGTCTGCCATGTTTACCCGTCAAACTAGTTGTTTTTGAACTAGCGTTTAAGCGCGCTTGTTAGTTCTGACACGGAATATTCCAGCATAACGCAATAATTTGCGGAATTCTTCAACCATGAATACTGTACTTGCAACTAGAATGATGATAAACCAATCCTTCTGCTCAAGAGGAATTGTGGAAAGCAATTCTCCGATCTCAAAGGAAGTGAATGGGATTACTATAGCAGCGCCTTGGACTACTAATAGCAACAGTGTAATTGAGAAGAATACTGCGAGGTAAATTGCACGATTTGAGAAAAGTCCTAGCTTGAATACGCTGTGTTCATTGCTTCTACAGTTCATGACATTGAACAACTGGAATACAATGAATACACTAAAACACATTGTTTGCGCATAAGCCTCTGTCCCATTTTGTAGGGCTAGGTAGTACACGAGGAGAGTACCTGTTACCATGACAGCTCCCAGATAGAAAATCAATAACAAATCAAGCAAATTTGGAAGAGATTCGTCTACTGCGCGCGGTGGTCTATCCATGACATTTGCATGCTTACGTTCAACACCCAAAGCAACAGCTGGCGGTCCATCCATCAAGATATTAATGACAAGTATTTGTGTTGCAGTGAGCGGTAGTGGCAATTGGAATACTACATTTGCCAATAACAGTAGTGCTACTGCAGCAACATTAGTCGAAACTTGATATCTTACGAAATTACGAATATTTGCGTAAATCTTCCTTCCTTCTTCTACGGCATTTACAATATTTGCAAAGTTATCATCCTGCAAGACCATGTCAGATGCATCCTTGGCAACATCTGTGCCTGCAATACCCATGGAGATTCCAATATTTGCTCTAGACAAAGCAGGAGCATCATTCACTCCATCGCCTGTCATCGCTACTACTTCGCCCTCATCTTGCAATGCGGTTACAATGCGCATTTTTTGTTCTGGAGTCACTCGGCTGAAAATAGCGGTTCCGTTGACAATATGCCTCATTGCATCATCGTCTAATTCCTCTAATTTTTCTCCACCAACAGAATCTATGTGGGGTTTAGTGATGTTCAAATCCTCTCCAATAGCCTGTGCAGTCATCTGCTGGTCGCCAGTAATCATCTTGACTGCAATGCCAGCCTTTTGACACCTGCGTATCGCATCATAAACCTCTGATCGAGGAGGGTCCATGATTCCAACCATTCCCAAGAAAATCAAATTGTCTTCCATAGAATCCATATCGGTAATGTCGTCATCTGGCTGAACTTTTCTTGCACACAAAGCGATTACACGCATTGCTTTGCTTGCCATGATACGGTTTGCTTCTGAAGCGTTTTCAAAATCACCATCCTCAATAGGAACTATTTCTCCATTTTTGACTTTCCACTTGACCAACTTCTTGAAACCACCAGCTCCACCCTTGGCAAAGATCCAATCTTCGCCTTCATACTCATGAATAACTGACATTCTCTTTCTATCGGTGTTGAAGAAAAACTCGTGCTTTCTAGGATGCCTTTGAGCGAACTTTGAAACTGAGCCATTTATTTTGTAACCAAGGACAGCACATGCACTGTCTGTAGGGTCCCCAATTGCTGTCCATTGTCCATCGATTTCAGCAATTTGCGAATTGTGACAGAGAGATAAACAAGCCGCTGCAAGTCTGAATCCTAGCCCCCTCTGCATTTCTGACATTTCTTCATCAGTAAGTTCCCTGTCATCCAAGGTCAAGGTTCCTTCTGGCGTGAATCCCTCGCCGGTGATGCCATAGGTATTATTGGGTAACATTAACTGTCTTACAGTCATTTGATTCTTGGTTAGTGTACCAGTCTTATCTGTACAGATAACAGTAGTTGAGCCTAGGGTCTCAACAGCCTTCATACGGCGTATTATCGCCTTATGACGAGCCATATTGCGCATTCCAATAGCAAGTGTAGTTACAAGAATAATTGGCAATCCTTCAGGGACAATTGCCACGAAAATTGCGATAGCAACCAGGAATTGGAACTTAGCTTCTTTCCACAAGTCACCTCCATCTACGTACTCAAGAATTAATCCAATAGAAACAATCAACACTGCAACGATTAGAGCTATGAACCCGAGGAACTTACCTAAGGATTCTAACTTGTGTTCTAGGGGAGTCTTAGGAGTTTCAGCTTCAGCGATATCACTAGCAATTTTACCGAGTTCGGTTTCCATTCCTGTTGCTGTAACAATTCCAACGGCTCGACCTGTAGAAATTGTTGTACCCATGTAAAGCATGTTTTTCCTATCTGCAAGTAGCGTTTCTGGCGGCAATGCTTCTTCGCTGACCTTCGCAGGCATTGATTCTCCTGTCAATGCAGACTCGTCTACCTTACATTGCCATGCTTCACTAACACGTAAATCGGCTGGAACGTTTAATCCCTCTTCGATCTTAACAATATCTCCGGGGACCAATTGTGAAGTATTAATTTCCAATTCCATCCCATCACGACAAACGACACATCTTGAAATTGTCATTTGTTTTAACGCCCCCATTTCTTGCTCGGCTTTGTTTTCTTGCCAGAAACCAAAGAAAGCATTCAATGTTAGAACAATAGCAATGAATATAGCATCACCCGGCTGATCGGGATGGGTTGCTAATGCAAGCAAACCTGCACCAATCAAAAGATAGTTTAGTGGGTCGTGGTATTGTGAAAGAAATCGAATGAATGCGGAGGTCTTTTCAGGCTCTCTGAGCTTATTTTCTCCATATTTTTCAAGGCGGTTTTCGGCCTCTTTGGATGACAAACCTCCCAGAGGAGTGTCGAATTCAGTGATGACTTCGTCACCACTTTTTGTGTGCCAAAGACTATCTGACATGCCACCACCCGAGCATTTGCTCTATTCTTCGGGAAAACTTACGCTTTATGATTATACGGGTGGGTATTCCGTTACATTTTAGCCGATTATTTGACAAATAGGTTGTTGGTCGGGGAGTTATGAGCGGAGATGGAGAGCCATGGATCCCCGCTCATATGAATATCCAAGAACTCACTGTTAGGGTAATAGTAATCGGTGTACTCCTTGGTGGTGTAATGACCGCCGCAAATGCCTACCTCGGGCTGTATGTAGGGATGACCGTATCAGCATCAATTCCAGCTGCCGTAATGAGTATGCTTATTTTGCGTGGTTTCAAATTCAAGGATGTAACGATTCTCGAAAACAACTCTGTACAAACAATGGCGAGTGCAGGAGAATCCCTTGCGGCGGGTGTTATTTTTACTGTTCCAGCCCTTCTAGTATTGGGCATTTGGCAAGATATTGTGTGGCTGGATACATTTCTGATTGCTATTCTAGGAGGATTACTAGGCACAATGTTCACTATTGCATTACGGCGCCTATTCATTGTAGAAGAGGCGTTGCCTTACCCTGAAGGTGTAGCATGTCGCGAGGTATTAGTTGCTGGAGAAAAAGGCGGCTCAGGATTAATCGCAATCGTATACGCACTGCTTATTGGTGCAACATATGGTTGGATGGTCAAGGGATTCAAAGCAACTCACGCTAAATTACAGGGAGTTGGTGAGGCCTTGGGGACTCGTTTCTACGCAGGAGGAGAATTATCTCTTGCCCTGCTATCAGTAGGATATATTGTGGGATTGCGAATTGCATCATTCATTTTCTTGGGAGGGGTCGTTGGCTTCGCTATTTTAGTTCCAATTTACGGTTTGTTCAATGGATTCCCAGATTCCACAGATGTTCTAACCCAAATTGGAGTTGAGGATTACAAGAAAGTCTGGGAAGAGCAAATTCGCTTTGCGGGAGTTGGAGCGATGGTTGTGGGCGGTGTTTACACCCTGTGGTCAATGCGCAAAACTATCGCTGAAGGCCTATCCAAGGCCTTCAAAAAAGGTAACGATGGCGAGGCACAATTAAGAACTGAAATGGACTTACCATTGGATAAGGTCATGGCATTCTGTGGAGTTTTGGTGGTACTGATTTTCTTGTTCTACTGGTATGCCACAGGAAGTGTAATTATGGCTCTAGGAGGAGCACTGTTCCTTGCCGTTGTGTCCTTCTTCTTTGCGGCAGTTGCAGGGTACATAGCAGGAGTTGTTGGTTCTTCTAACTCTCCTGTTTCGGGCATGACAATTGCAACCCTACTATTCACAATTGGATTGGTATGGATCATTGGTGGATTGATTTTAGATATGAGCCAGACTGAAATGATGATTGCTACAATGTTCATTGCAGCAATTGTGGCTACATCTGCAGCGATTGCAGGAGACGTCATGCAGGACCTAAAAACTGGGCACATGGTTGGTGCTACCCCTTGGAGACAGCAGACTGCTGAAATTATCGGCGTGACAGTTGGTGCTATTGTCATCGGACCTGTGTTAAGTATTCTACATGATGCTTTTCAGATTTCAAAGACAGCTTGTGGAAACACAAACGAGGCTTTGGTTGCCCAAGGAGCAAGTACTGCTGATTTGTATAACTGTGATGAAGCCTTATTTGCTCCGCAGGCAGAATTGATTGGAGCAATTGTTCAAGGTGCATTTGGTGGTGACATCAATCTACCGATGGTGATTCTAGGTGCAATTATTGCCATTGTATTGATCAGGCTTGCAATGCCTGTAATGAGCGTTGCAATTGGAATCTACCTTCCCCTCTACCTTTCAGTTCCTATCATGGCTGGTGGAATTATTTCGCACGTTCTTCTATCCAGCGCCAGATTAAGAATTGATGGAACATTAGACGGAGAACCGAGCAAAGAGGCTGCTTTTGCAATCAAAGAGGTTCAGGACAAGGGAGTACTAATCGGCGCTGGATTTATTGCTGGAGAATCATTGATGGGTGTACTACTTGCAGTGTTCATTGTTGCAAAGATGGACCCATCCTCATGGTTTGGAGGAATAGGGACTCTATCTTACAGCCTTTCACTGCTGTTCTTTGCCTGGTTCGTGGGAGTTTTCATCTTGTTATCCGCAAGGTCACTTCCGAACAAAGGAAACCTCGGCCAAGACTTAGTATTCATTGCGGCAGACGCATCGAAGAAGTTGCGAGGAGTATTTACTCTTCCAAAAATACCTGCCTTCAATGAGACAGAAAAATTGGAATGAAATCCAATCAATTTCGAACACAACCATCAAAGGCCATACGCAAAGGGCAGTGGTCTGTAGGGAACATTATGGCGGGAATGAGTATTTCTGAAATGGAAGAAATGGCACGCAAATGCAGAATCGAAATATGCAAAATGACTCATAGGGCTCAAGCAGGACACCCTGGTGGTTCGCTATCAGAAATTGANATCCTGTGTGGACTATATGGTCACAGACTTCGAGNTAAACCTGGTGACCCAGATTGGGAAGACAGAGATCGATTCATTCTTTCAAANGGGCATGCATCACCAGGCATGTATGCAGTCCTTGCCGAGATGGGTTTCATTTCCCATGAAGACCTCAAATCCTACCGCGTTAAGGGTGGAGTTTGCCAAGGACATGTAGACATGAAGTGGTGCCCTGGTGTTGACTTCTCAGCAGGAAGTTTGGGGATGGGGTTGTCTTTTGGCATGGGCTGCGCTGTTGCAGCTAAATTAGATGGCTCAAGCAGAAATGCATACGTAATGGTCGGAGATGGTGAAATCCAAGAAGGAAGTGTATGGGAGGCTGCGATGGCTGCAACTCATCACGAACTTGGAAACCTGAAATTATTTGTTGACTGTAACGGAATTCAAAACGATGATTTCTGCGAGGCACAGATGCGTATGTTCGATATTCCTGCCAAATGGAATGCGTTTGGGTGGGCTGTCAAGGTAATTGATGGTCACGATATGACATCTATTGTTGAAGCCATAGATTGGATGGATTCAATTCAAGACAAACCAGCTGTTGTAATTGCGAACACAATCAAAGGAAAGGGAGTATCATTCATGGAGAACAATCCTGCATTCCATGGGGCGGCACCATCTGACGAACAGTTGGCTCAAGCATTGTCCGAATTGGGGGTTGAAGCATGAGTCGAATGGCTGCTACACGTGATGGATACGGTGATGCACTTCTTGCATTAGCAGGCAATCCGAAGGTTGTTGTTTTAGAAGCCGATTTNGGTAAGTCGACTAAATCACTCCATTTCAGGAAAGCACACCCTGAACGAACAGTATCTTGCGGAATTGGTGAGCAAAACATGTTGCTAGTAGCAGCAGGAATGGCATCTAATGGCTACATTCCCTTTGCAAGTACCTTTGCAATATTTACTGAAAGAGCGTTTGAACAAATGCGNAATGGTGTTGCAAGACCAAACCTAGCAGTNCACTTGTGTGGTTCACACGGGGGAACTCATACNGGAACTGATGGTTCTAGTGCCCAATCGATCGAGGATTTGGCCATTTACAGAACGCTACCGAATGTTGTTGTAATGCACCCGTGTGATGACGTCTCCACCAAGGCCTTGACTATGCAATTGCCAGATCTAGGTAAACCGTCATACATGAGAACTGCAAGAAACAAGACTCCTGTGCTTTATGATGGAAAAGAAGATGATATTCAAATCGGCAAAGGAGTTGTACTGCGTGATGGTAGTGACGTTGCGATTATCGCTTGCGGAGTACTTGTTCACGAATCCCTTGAAGCTGCTGAAAAATTGAGCGCGGAAGGAATTAATGCGACAGTGGTCGACATGCACACAATCAAACCACTGGACACAGATTTGATTGATTCCCTAGCACAGAAGTGTGGCGCGATAGTCACTGCTGAGGACCACTCGGTCATCGGTGGCCTAGGGGGAGCAGTTGCCGAGCATGTAGTCAGTTCAACACCAGTTCCAATCGAAAAGATTGGAGTCCAGGATAGGTTCGGAGAATCTGCTGGAGCGGAAGAAATGTTAGAGATGATGGGACTAAAATCCCATCATATTTGCGATGCTGTCAAGAACGTAATCGCGAGGAAGGTTTGAAGCACCGTCTTTAACGACACCCTCAACATGGAGTTCTTCTTAGACACCGCAGATGTTGATGAAATTAGAGAGATTGCCTCATGGGGTATTCTTGATGGAGTTACTACAAATCCATCGCTGATTAAGAAAAGTGGCAGAGATTTCAAAACCGTAGTTGCAGAAATTGCCGCAATTTGTGACGGCCCAATATCAGCGGAAGTAACCGCTCTTGACACTGAAGGAATGGTTGAACAAGGTAGAGCATTGAAAGCAGAACTACCTGAAAATGTAATCATAAAAATTCCTTGCACGCCAGAAGGCCTAGCTGCGACTAAGGTCCTGACCGAAGATGGTATCAAAACAAATGTGACGCTGATTTTTTCAGCGTCACAAGCATTGATGGCAGCCAAGGCTGGTGCTACATATGTCTCACCATTCATTGGTCGAATTGACGATACCGGTGCAGATGGGATGGCATTAATTGCAGAAATCATGGCTACATGGGAAAATTACGACATCAGCACGAAGGTATTGGCAGCATCAATCAGGCACCCAACACATGTTTTGGCATGTATGCAACTAGGTGCTCACACAGTGACTATGCCGACAAAAACATTCAGACAATTGATGAGTCACCCGCTTACTGACAAAGGTCTTGCTGGTTTCATGAAAGATTGGGCTGAGGTTGAAGCAGCCGGTAATGCCTGAAGCGAACGCTTGATAATGAGCACCTGCCCACATCGTAACGGGAGGCGATTAGCGTGAGTACACATGATGACAAAGTTAAGCGTCTTTTAGATGGTGAAATCGACGAAGCAGAAATAGCCGCAGACCCAGTTCTTGCAAGCCTTGCTGAGAGGATTTTCGGATTAAACATTGAACCAATAACTCCAAGCAAACCTAGCCAGCAACCCACTGGTCCAGAAGTCGAAGTTGTAGCTGCAAAAACAAGCCATGACCCGATGATTGAAGTTATCCCTGGTGCAACACCCGCTGCTCCAATGCCATTACCGGAATTGCCAACTATTCCAAAAGATGTAGAAAGCAAAAAGAAAGGCGGTTTCCTCAAGATTTTCGGTATAACCTCTCTTTTAGTTGCTGTTGCAAACATCTTCGGGTTGTTCGGATTCCTTAACTCACAATGTACTGCTGAAAAATGCACCGAAGAGGCTACAAGGATTAATTGGGCTGGAATTCATGAATTCAATAACGAACTCGGTTGGTCAATGCCTTTCCCAGAAATGGGTATCCCAGACTACGTTGCTGTGGCATGTAGCATTCTTGTTTTAATTGTGGCTTTCCGTAGGAAATAATGCGGCAATTTGATGAATAATTGATTTGGAGTGTTCACTATGGGTAAAGGCAAAGCCAAGCGTGGAATCCCA
>PBXT01000026.1 GCA_002727695.1 Methanobacteriota archaeon
AGTATGCAGCTACTGAACCGTACATCTCACGGAACAATTTGTCGCTGTCTTCCATTTCAAGATTGGAGAACATGCAGAAACGAGGCTTGCTGTTTTCTCTGTCTTCCCAACCGATGTTTCCTGGGTCAACCCACTCTGCCTCTGTATAGCGCCCAGCAGGAGTTACCTCTTTGCTAGTAGATACTACAAGGCATGGTGCAATATCTTGTAAGCGACCATCGATGTCGATACCTAGAGCAGGTCCATCACGAACGTACTCTAAATCTTCCATTGGGATTCCAGTGCACTCTGAAACACGGTTCAGAACATCTTCTTCTGTATCTCCGATCCCATAAACGCCGTCCCAGAGGTCTGCTGAATCTGGGTCAGCAGCGGAGCGGCGAAGTAGTAACAATTCTTGCTCATGGCGAACAAATGCGATAAATGCGTCAGTCATTTCTATTCCTCCAATCAAATTCCGAAGACATCATGGATAATCCATGGGATGAAGTTGTCCATTAGAATTAGCATAACGAATCCGATGAAACCTAGTACGAACAAACCAATTCCACAAATGATTGATGTTTGCTTGAATTCTTGCGGAGTTGGCTTACGAGCCATGCGAATAATACGGGCCCAGCTACCGCGGGAAATCTTGCGGAATTGCGCTTCAATAGCGTCTTGCCTATCCTGTACCTTATCCTCAAACGAGCGACTTTGGCTATTTTCATCTGACATGGTTTCACCTCAGGGGGTTCTGTGCGACTTATGGCCCTCATTTAACCTAAACGGTACAGAGTCGACCAATAATCGACTGGTTCAAAGCACACTTGTGCCTCGTTAGTGTCATGGCGGAAAGAGACCCATATCAGGTTCTCGGTGTATCGCGTGGAGCCAGCGATGCGGAAATCAAGAAGAAATTTCGTAAACTTGCTCGCCAATATCACCCCGATAGAAATGAAGGNTCNGCNAGTGCNGANGCNNGATTCAAAGAGGTTCANGCAGCATNNGATGCGATCGGAACTGCNGAAGCTNGNCGCAANCATGANCAGGANCAAATGTTCNCNGGCTTCGGNGNCGGAGGNAATCCATTNGGNAACCGTGGAGGCTTTGCAGGCATGGGNGGCATGGAGGANGTNNTTTCNCANATGTTNGGTAANAGNATGGCNGGTGCTCAGCAGCAACAACGTTCAGCCCCNAGACCNCCTCAAGAAAGNGGNCACAANGCAANNGCNTGGATNGATTTGACTCCAGAAGAAGCAAAANAAGGTGGCTCNTTCAACATCACTTACACTCAACTTATTCCNGGNAGTCATGGNAGTATTGACCGCAAACGCAGAACACTGAAAGTNNCGGTGAAACCGAAATCCAAACACGGAANTGAAATCAGAATCAAAGACCANGGTCACGGNCATCCTCAAGGNTTGAACGGNGACCTGATTGTAACTATTCGNGTTGATCCGGGAGAAGGATGTCGNTGGGATGGNGATAGAATNGTCAAGGAAGTAGANGTNCCTTANTCNACNNTAGTTCTAGGNGGAAAAGTTACNGTNACNCTNCCNGATGNNGTAAANGGNAAAATNACAATTCNNCCANTATCACAAGTNGGTGACNGNCAAAGAGTNAAAGATATNGANATNGANTTNNNACTTGCAGAAATNGAAGANNTGNANGANTCNCAAACCGATGCAATNCANGNTCTGNGAGATGNTGGACTNTNNTANNCCAACAANCTAATGCGTATCAGNATANNGTATNGAGCAGATGCGGGGGGCAGGATTTGAACCTGCGAACCAATAAGGAATGGGACCTAAACCCACCGCCGTTGACCAAGCTGGGCGACCCCCGCGCAAAGTGGGCGTGAACTATCACCCAAATGAATACAACTGTTCAATAACAAGAAGTTCAGAGACTGTCCATGGCGGACTTTGAAGATGTATCAAATATCTTAGTCCCTCATAGAAAAAAGGTGCATGTCGCCATATTCGTTCTTACAATATTAATGATCCCTGGTGCTCTAAAGGCACTAGAACCAATCGATATGGAATCATACGATATGGAATCGCCAGAACTAACCGCCGAGCGAATTATCAATGATGAATTCTCAACCACAGAAATTATTCTCGGATTTGTAGTTAGCGTTAGAGACCCTGCAATGGTTGGTTCAACCCAAGACCCTGTCCCTCTAATCGATGGCGGAGTCCCTGATTGGTCTGGATTTGCTCAAGTCGAGGAAATTATCCCCACCGGAGAAAAGTGGCAAGGCATTACTGCAGTAGATGGAGGAATTCTAAATCTTACTATACTTCGAGAAATTGATGCCAAGCACGATATAATTCGTAATCACGTTCTTGGCCAATACATGAAGCCGTTCATCAATGACGTCACCGAATTGCAGACCGATGGCGTGATGAGCCTTGCAGACATCTTCAGAGGATTTATGGCAAATGAATCTGTTCTAACCAAGCCAACAATGACGTTAGCAGGATTAGAGCCACCTGTAACCAATTGGTATGATTGTGGCCCTCTTGAATGTCTGACTTTCGATGACGAAGGAGTCACTCAAGCGCACATAGATCTAGCTGCAGAGCGCATGGCTAGTGCTAACGGTTCTGATTTCCTACGATGGCTGTCCTTGGATAGAGGATTTGTTAGTGCAGAAGAAAATGCTGGAATTGTTGGCGGACCTGTTGGTGGTTCATTGAATGTTGACGGCACTTGGGATAACGCAAGGCCAGGCCCTGGAAGGTGGTCAGCATCAGCATCTTGGTTACTAGTTCAACTAGACCGTGCAGCGCTGGAAGAAGCAGGGTGGACAACTGTTTGGAAAGACGCACATTCAGAGACTGACATCAGAAATACGGATGATGGATTAGTTATTGGTGGTTACAGATTAAGCGGACTTGAGTTATTACTGCACCCTCCTAGTTATACATCTGAATATTGTCAAAGCCTAGAATCTCCGTGTTCTATTGAATGGTCGATGATGGATCTGGAAGGCCACCTGCGAAGTAATGACAATAATTCTCTCACACTTCTAGTCGGGCAAGCAGTGAATGTAGAAGTCAACAGAGAATTACAGAATTCTGGAGGTTTAATTTTCGCCATGGGTGCTGTCATAATCGTTTTGTTGTATGCCTCTCTGAGAAGATGGTCAGATGTTGCTATCGTCACTATGGCACTTGGAGGCGCCTTGTTGTGGATGCAAGGAATGATTGGCCACGCAGCATCATTATTCGGATGGTTTGGCATCGACCTAATTTCACGCTCTCAATTCTCCAACCTATTACCGATTCTAGTTTTGGCATTAGGTATTGATGATTCACTGCACGCACTTCACAGATACAAGGAAGAGAGAAACCTAGGAAAGTCAACCACAGAGGCTGGAAAGATCACAGTCAACAGAGTTGGCCGAGCAATCATGCTAACCTCATTGACAACCATGGCTGCTTTCTCAGCCAACCTATTCAGCGATGTTGCCGCTTTGAGATCATTTGGAATCGAGGCTGCATTAGGAGTGCTTGCCGCATTCTTGCTGACAGGGATCTGGGCACCTCTAGTTAGGGTTTCATTTGATGAGTGGCTCGAAAAGCGAGGCAAGAATACTACTCCAAAAGCCAATCACTACTTTGTGAACAAGGAGAGATTACAGAAGGTTGCCATCCAATCCGGTACCGGAAAAAGACCAATTATCATAGCATCGATTTGTCTGATTTTAGCGCTTCCTGCTGCATGGGGAATGGTCCAGTTGGAAGGAGATTTCCAAGTTGATGACTTCCTAGATGATGAGTCTGATTTCGCATTAGGAGTTGGAATTGTCACCGACAGATTCTCTGATGAAGGGGAGCCTGCTATGCTGTATATCGAAGGTGATGTTGCTGAACCTTCAGTGTTCAGAGCGATAGACGATTTCAGACAGAATTCGAATATCAAAACCGAAGGAGTAGTGGACAAAATGACCAGAACTCCTGATGGTTCTGTCGATATCTTGGCAATCGATGAGTTCGTTTTCGCTGCATCAGCTTCATTGATGAGTAACCCGCAACCATTCTTTGATAGAGGATACAACGAGTCTAACTGTAGCACAAAGGGTGCTCTTAATGCACCTGATTTGGACGANAAAGATTGCCTGATTTTCTTCTATGGTGTATTGTCACTAGATGGTATCCCCGGCACTGAAGTTCCATCATCGTTGGTTGATTTGTACATCGACCCGGGTGTTGAATTGAACCCGCAAAAAGTTTGGGAATCGGTAGACGGCGAGCCTGTTTCATATGAGAGGATGATAATTAGGTTTGGAATTACATCGCCTGAACACTTCCCAACGATGGGCCCTGGTATTGAAGAAATCAAGCGAGATTTGAGCCCTCTACTGAATTTATCAAGTGGAACTTGGGAAGAAGTTGGTGACGAGGAAGAAGATAAGCCTCTTACTTGGGTTATGCTAACTGGCAAACCCGTAACACGATTTATTGCAGGAGATAAGATGCAATCAGAAATGCAGTCTTCACTGTTCTTGGGTTCATTATTCGTTCTAATCACTCTATCAATTGGATTCCGTTCAGTTAAGCAAGCAATAGTATCTCTGACACCGATTCTATTGGTTGTTGTTTGGCTATATGGCTTGATTTATGCATTCGGATATTCCCTGAATATTGTCACGGTGACGATAGCGACGATATCTTTAGGTGTTGGAATAGACTACTGTATTCACGTTACTGAAAGGTATCGCGAAGAGAAAGAGAAGGGCAAGAACCACCAGCAAGCACTACATGGTGTAGGCGGAGCTTGTGCTCTAGCGCTAGTTGGTTCAGCTGTTTCCGATGTGGCAGGATTCGCAATAATTGCAACCTCATCGATGGGTCTGTTCAACACATTCGGATTATTCTCTGCAATCATGATCGTACTGTCATTAATCGCATCTTTGGTTATCACTACAGCAGCATTGGGGATTATGCACTATAATTTCAGCATGAGNGAACCTTCCTCCCAAGAAGAATGAAGTTACTCTAGTGCCTTAAACCAAGCCGCAATTTCCTCCAAGCATTTGTCTGGACACTCGAACTGTGGGTTGTGGCCAATATTTTGTAATCTAATCAATTTAGAATTTAGTAGATGTGAATCATACCATTCACCCATGCTAATCGGGCAAATTGTGTCTTCTTCTCCCCAGATTAGCAAGGTGTTTTTCGAAAATTCATTAATTTCTGTTGATTCGAAATCCTTCCATGTTTCTGAAAATTCTTTGAACATTGCGTTCATGCTTCCAGGATATCTTGAGAAATCCCACATTCTATCTACCTCTTCTTCTGTGATTAAGGAATCATCGAACACCATATCCATGAGTGAGTCTTTTGCCATTTTGCGAGACCAAAGACGTCTGATTAGCGCACGTCCAAGTGGATTTTTCATCATTCTAAGGGCCATCGGCGGTGAAGTCTTTTGTTCGCGAGGGGCGCCACTTGCAGAAAGTAGCACTAGACCGTTGACTTTCTCGGGATTCTCGATTGCGTATTTCAATGAGATGCGCCCTCCCATAGAATGGCCAATTAAGACAAAATTGTCTAATTCAAGATGTTGAATTAGCATTGACAAATCCGAGACGTAACTTTCCAATTTGTATTCATTATCTGCTGCTGGGCCTGTTAATCCGTGCCTACGTAAATCAAACCTAATAACTCTAAATTTTCCTACCAGTCCTTCGGTTAATTTATTCCAAGTATGCAAATCTTCGGTGTGCCCGTGAACAAGAATAATCGCTGGTGCGTTAGTATCACCTTCATCTCGAACGTGAAGATTTACTCCATTTAGTATTGAAATAAACTTGGAGGGAGCGGGACCGTATTTCTTCTTCAAGAAGTCTATATCCTCTGCCTTGTTTCCGAGGATTAGCGTCCTAACTCGACCCACGATGCACTGAGGTACTTTACTGGTTTAACTATATTGAGCCCAATGCTTATTCGGATTCATNGAGNCGTTTTCTGTGGCGAATTCCACTCATGACATGACGGTCTTCGACTTCAGCTAACTTGGACTTGAGACGCCATGATAGGAACCAGACGATTGCTCCAACACCAATGATGTTGATAGCCCAAACCCAAATTGGAATCTCCATTCTTTCACCTCAAATCGGTGGCAAGATATCGATGTCAACATCACCACTTGGTATTCCAATGCAACCTAATCTTGCCCCATCTTCTACAATCTCTTCATCAAGACCAGGGGTTAGGGGGTCTGGCAGACTAACCTTGCCTGAGAGAAGTGTAACCATGCAAGAGCCACAATTTCCACTAGTACAATTTGTAGGAATGTCAACATTAGCAGCATAAGCATGCTCTACCAAAGACTTGCCTGGAATCTCTTTGGTCTGACCCAATAACTTCGCTCCACGAAGGAATCGAATCAATCCCATGGAAGCACCTCAACGGTCTTCCCAGCGTGACCAGCGGCCAGTCTGCTTGTTGAAGTAAAGTCCAGCTTTCTTCATCCACTTGTTGAACTTGGTTGCACCAGCACCAGTTCGCAGAATGAAATCTTCACGGTCTTCTTGTGCCTGAATGTAGCTCTTTGCAGCCAGTGTTTGGTCAATCCAATCGTCAATGCTCATCAAGCCACTAGTCAATGCTGATTGCTCAGCCGCTTGAGTCATTGTATCAGCATCTGCACCAGTTTGTTTCAACTCGTCTTGTACCAATTGGTTGATTGTAGCGAAGTCCTGAGAAGCAGGCTTTGGGGGAACTGGGTTTCTTGGACGTGCATCTGGGTCGATGACNACTCTGCCGCCATTTTCCATAATCTNGTCAACAGCAAGTGAAAGNCCTGGAGNGAANGGTGTTTCACANTCCCAGCAGATGAANGACCAGTTTTCTGGATCGTCTGGNTTTCTGCTGGTNCTTGGGTCCATCTCTTCACCGCATTCTGGGCATGCGTGNAGAATCAAAGTAGGAACTATCTTTCTGCGGAAGTCTACAATNTCTTGNGGAGTGCCTTCCAATTCTAGCATTTCATGGTCTCTAGCNGCTTCTAGTCCACGGGTTTCTAANTGGTCNCGAATCTTGACCTTCTGGTCATCNTTNCCTTCATCNTGNAGGTTGTTTTCCAACTTGACNATNAATTCNACAGTCTTNCCAAGNCGGTTCATTACCANNTTCTTNGNGCGGAANGCNTCGACCTTTGCAAGTTTCAGNCTTTCNTTCTGTTCTGCTAANTCNGAGAGAACATCCTTCTGCTGNCGCTTGAATTTCAATTCCTCAATCTTGCTCTCAGGNTTTCTTTCAGGAGCAAGAACCTTGGAAAGGAATCTTTCCTTTCCGTGAGACTGAGGGCCTGCTGAAATGATTTCAAGAACGCCTTCAGCGATATCTGGTTTCAGTCCATAGTTCTCAACCAGTTGTGTTTTGTCAATCTTTTTCAGATCTCCAATCTTGATTCCAGCATCTGCTAATTGCATTGCTGTTGTCTCGTCGATTCCTCGACGAAGTAGAGCCAGATATGTGTCCTTCTTTGCCATGTGCACCCCTCCGACGGGACAGGCCGAGCGAGCGGTTAGATGTCAACCCATCGCCTCACGAGCATCCTCAAGAAGTCGTGCTAATTCGAGCCAATCTTCGATTTCTAAATCCTCTGGCCTTTCTTCAAACAAATCCCAATCGAGGGACTGAATGGCCTCGCGATAGGCTTTTGCATGCCAGCCTTTAACTCGAGAGATTCTTTTTGGAGCTTTTGAAAGCGTATTTCGAAGTTTTTTGCGTCTTTGAGCGAATGCTTGCCGAATCAATAATTTCGCCAACTTGGAATTCGTCGGAGATTCCTTGCGCTTCATAGTTACTAGACGCGAATGAACTTGAGGTGAAGGCGTGAAACAATGAGGCCCAACGCGCATTTCGAAGGTGCAATCCCAATCTAACATCGTGCACATGCCTAAACTACCCCTGTCACTTTCCCATTCCACAACCAATCTTTCTGCGAATTCTTCCTGAACTAAAATGACGACATAGTCAATCGAATTGGTGCGAGTGATTACATCGATTAGAGGCGAAGAAATCTGATATGGGATATTTGCCACGACTTTGTTTGCCTTAGGCCATTTGACCTCAAGAGCATCACCTTCAACCAACTGTAAGTTTGGGAAATTATCTCTAAGGAACTCGCATACTTCAGCATCGATTTCAATCGATGTCAATTCACATCCAGTCTCGAGTAACCTTTCTGTCAAAACACCGGGACCGGGCCCGATTTCAATTACGTGGTCTTGTGAAGAAACCTCTGCTAGGCGCATCGTTTCATCAAGGATTTCCTCGTTGTTCAAGAAATGTTGACCCAACGCTTTGACGTTGTCTTTGCGCATACGCAAGCGGTCAATCAGAA
The DNA here is from genome assembly GCA_002727695.1 of Methanobacteriota archaeon. The sequence goes on from PBXT01000026.1 coordinate 8,347, forward strand.
TTCGGGCTCCATGGCCCATGAGGATCACTCATCCTGTCGCAATAGTAGGTCTAACAACCTAGGTTGCAATCCTCTATCTTCGATTTCCGATACGAATCGCTTAGCAAGTAATTCTGCAGCATTGATGTTACAATCCTCATCTAGTTGAGCGAAATTCTCCCAACCTACACGTCCTCTGCTAGCAACCATCTCCATAGCTTTCTTGTTTCCAACACCTGGTAACAATTCGAATGCATGCATCTTCAAAGAGAGGTTTCCTGCTCTGTTGAAGAATTGCTGAATGAAAACATCAATGCTG
>PBXT01000027.1 GCA_002727695.1 Methanobacteriota archaeon
GCTCCCCTTTGGGAGCCTGTAAGTTTGCATTCTCCTTCTAGACTCAATCCATCACGCTTGCTCTTGGATTTCCACAAAAATTTGCCATCAGAAAAATTCAGTTTACATTTAGAGTAACGATAAGGCAAGCCATATGCCTTAGGTGCATGCCAGCAGGTAATCCTGCTTTGAGCTTCTAATGTCAGGAACAAAACTCCAGCCTTGCCATTTTTTTTGACATAGGTTCGAATATTGAATTCAGGGAATGTTGAGATTCCGGGAACAGGAGGAAGAAACCTAGGTCTAACGTTTTTCATTTTGAAAGGGATTACTCCAACATAGGCCTTACCTTCAAATAAATCCAATTCCAGTCCCTCAGGAATATACGGTGCAATGTTTTCAGGCTTAACTTCCCAGTGCATGAAAGTAAGATTTCTCCATTCTTGAGATAGAGCGTGTGGCCTATCTGGCATAGAAAATGGAAGGTGATGTCTACTTATTTCCCTAGCCATTGAAAACACTCAGTAACCCGATATTGCTGGCATGGATTATTCCATTTACAAGACACCAAAGAGAAATTGGAATCAGTGCCCAACCCAAAGCTTGTGAGAACGGTCCTGAACCGAAAGACCCGAATGCGCGGGAAACAGCACCTCCCCAAGATGCAACGAATCTAATCAACAAAGTTAGCACTCCTGCTACAAGAATATGGACGATAAGCAGAAGCGGGCCTAGTAAGTAACCCATGCCCCCAGTCATTGTTGTAGCAGCAACTCCTTGTGGTAGAGTGGCGGGGAATGCTAACCAAATGAACCAGCCCATCCAGAAACCAATCAATAGGTCTCTCTCCACGTCTTCAACTTCTCTCCAGTTTCTGAATCCCTCGGAATACATTCTGTGTAATCTGTTTGCCACAAACTCGATTTCCTTCGGAGTTCCAACTATGGCAGCCCTAATAGCCGCCGTAACAAACCAAAACAGCAGGCCTAGGTCAACCCAAGTTCTCATGTCGTTATCGCCCGGAACAAACGACATAATCAGTGGAGCAAAATTAACCATCAAGAAACCGATTCCACCGGCTAGTGCTACGCTACCCCACAAAGAACCAGGCACTTGTGCTTCCTCCGGTACTTCGAACTTCTTACGAGGTAAGGCGACAAATAGCATAGCTAGACCAGGTCCCCAAAATAGACTTAGAGTCGAAAAGACAGATTGTTGTCCTCCGTATCCGATATCGTCTATTGCGTCGATTATATCTTCAGAACTTGCGGTTCTACTCGCAGAGAAAGTTACGTGTCCTGATGAATCGATTACCACAATCGAATCAGAAATACCCATTGGCATCCTTTGTGCAAACCTACTTTCTCCATCATCGATTAGAATAGGCCAAGTTGCGTTTGTGATATCAGCGATGATGTCTAAGTCATCCATTCGAACATTTTCCCCAGTTACAACTTGAACTATGCTGACGTCATCTCCTCGCCGGTCTGCAACATTTTCTAATTGTTTACTTTGATCAACTGCATTTGAAGAAGCAGGGAGGGTAATCCCGATGACTACTGCATCCTTCCCATTCAGTAAATCGTCTAATGAGACCGAACCGTTCCCGTTTTGGTGCAGGATGAATGATGGCGCTCTTGCATCATCTGCCACAATCGCTTCTCCTCCTAAATCGGGTAGGTTACTTGCTAGTGGTATCATCAAAATCGCCATGATTACCAGTGCTGCCATCAACGGTGGAGGAAGAAGTAATCCTTGTCTTAATTGTGCGATTAGGTAGGCTAATACCGCAACAAATCCAGATATTGAAAGCCAGAGGAAAGCACTTGCCAAAGGCTCTTCATCAGCTTCTACATTGAATCTGATAATTCCTTCATGGTCACAATTCTTGCCTGCGACTCCGTTGATTCCTGTGTCAATTGTTTTCAGACATACAATCAGGACATTGTCTCCCGCAGGCAAGGGATTTGTCCCCGTCCAAACCGTTGAAGGCCTGCCCATGTCGTCATTTCTGGGATATTTTTCACTGGTCGCAGTAAACCCTTCTGCACGCATGTCTTCATCATACACCCTCTCCTCATCAGGTTCTACTGGTCCGTATATGTTTAGAGAAGTGAAGTCTTTGTCTAGGTCATCAAATCCCCAAGGTAAAGTGGCAACGAGTTGGATATGTGCTAGTTTGGAATCGTCTACTGTAACTTCGACAACTGGAGAGAATAGGTCGCCTTTAATGACAATCCCTCCAGCGAACTCTCCATCTCCTCCCCATTCGATATTGATATTGTAAGGACAGTTTGTCGATGCGGTCATTGAGTAGGTTATCACATCATCTGGCCTTGCAGTGATATTTGCAAATTCGATTTGCGTACTCATGTTGTGTGCATCTGCTGAAGATTCATACACATTGGTGACAACTGTTCCAAAGTATGAGAAATCTCCAATCTGGACTTGTGTATCTATGGTGACTGGATTATTTGTTCGGCATTGAGCAAGAGGGAATCCAGTACCTGCTTGCACGTAAGCAGCTACGTATGTTGATATCTCAAAAGAGCCGTTGAAGCCCATTTCAAGAGGTGGCATAGAGAGTGGGCCAATAGATGCAGACTGGCCAGTTGTAATCTGTACATTACCCATAGATGCGCCTTGATAGTCGCGGGTCAGGTTGACATTATTTTCTGTGCCACTGAGATATATTCTGTGCAGTTCGTTGCCTTCCCACCTTACATATCCTGGCTTGTAGATTTCATCTTCACCAGATGCGTTTGAAACAATCGGAGTTATGGATGGAATGCATATGCACACCAGTGCAAAAATTGCAATCCACCTCCTCTGCATATTGCCACCCAAGCGGTATGAGTTGAAGAACCCACATCATAGATGTGGGAACCCTAGTTGCCACCACATTGCAAAAATTCCAAATGTAATTGCGGCTGCATTTACCGTTCCTTTAGTCATCAAACCACGGTTCTCTAAAATTGCTCCCAAAACGCTGTCTACTTGGCATCCTAGCCAGCCTATAAGTGCGACCAGTGCTGCTAATTCGAAATTTGCATCTGACACAAATGCTAGTACTGCAATGATTGTTGACCCAACTAATGCTGCGAGTTGTCCGTTTGGAGAGAAACCTCCGTTTAATCCAGGCTCACACTTTTTCATTGTAGTAATCATTCTCACTCTATCATCAAGACAACCAATTTCTGATGCGAAAGTATCAGCAGCAGCTACTGAAACAGCAGCCGAGAATAACCAAACTCCGTTTTCGTGGTCATCTAAAATGAAAGCAATAATCGCTACCAAACCGGGTAGCCCTCCATTTGCCACGACGTTGCCCCAACTTCTGTGACCGTCGCTGGATTCAGAAAGACCCTTAGCGGCCTTTTCTTCAAATCTCCATTTGGTTGCTTTGTGAGCGGTTCCCAGGAAACCGAGTAGGATTACAAGCCATGTCCAATGCCCGAGTGCACCAACGATCATTCCCAGAGCAGCAGCGGCATAAACACCCAATCTGTCTAGGACTCGGTACTTCTCAGAAATGAGGATTAGCACCCCGACTATTCCAAAGGTAACTACCATGTTACCTTGTTCTAGCCCAGGTTGCATGATGTCAATCATGTCTCTCCCCAATCACTCCCGACGGGAATCACCGTCTATACCTTGCCCCTATATTTGTTTCAAAAAAACGGTTTCTTAAGATCAAAAATTATGACGGAAGGTGCATTACTGCGGCTAATATTTCTCTTCCAATAACCCACAAAGTAACAATCATCACTACTATCCAAGATAAACTCGCAATAACTTGCACTACGATGTCTGTTTCCATGAACAGCCAAGACACAATCCAACTGCTGCCATTCCACATGGCATGCCCTAATATTGCAAGTGAAATTCCGGTTACAGGGCTTCTTGGAAGATTCCAAACTTTGTCAAACGGTTTGTAGAGCCAACCTCTAACAGTTCTTCCCATTGAGGTCAACTCTCGCTGCGTGTTCACAATTTGTCCTGTTCCTCCATCAAAAACAACCCAATTGGTTTGGCCCTGAGTCTGCAAATTTTGTGGTTTAATACCTCTCTTCATGCACAGGTACCAGCCTATGGAAACTCCTGATAGTCCGGTCCACAAAGCGTGACCTGGTATTGAGCCAATTCCTCTGATTACAGTCGTTAGAGAGTATGTTACTGCTAAACCACTGAATGATCCCATGATGTATTGAAGATTTTCAAGTAGTGCAAATCCTAGTCCTACTGAAAATCCGATTTGGAAGCCCCTCTTTGGCGAGTCAATCAGTTTGTACAAACTCAGTACAAAAGCTGCTTTGCATAATTCTTCACCAACAGGCGCACTTATAGTTAGAATAAGGAACTCGCCGAGAGAACCTGGGTCCATCGAATAAATTCCGATTGAAAATAGGAGTAGTGGAAATAGTAAGGAGTTGATTACAAGGGCAGGGAATGTCGAAAGCATTCCAGCAATTAGCATCTTTTCACCTTCGAGTTTTGTTGTCATTATTTGGAAATGACGAGTAGAGAATGCCCACCAAGCATGCACCGGTAAAGAAAATCCAAACAGCCAAGCTGGAACTCCAACTAGTATTGCCAAAATCAACCAAATTGGTTCTTCGCTGAGCATCGCAGGTAACAATCCCAAAAATGCGGTTATGACTGTTAATGTAAAAACGATCCACAGTGTTGAAGTCGGTGGCATTTCAAGCGGTGGTGAATCCTTAACCAAATGATGTGAAAACGAGGTAGGAACAGGGGTCATCAACATTCTAGAATCGTTCAATAAATGCTGAGTCTTCCCTGTAGGTGAAGGATTAGCTACGACTACATGAGTTAATTTTGGCCTTCTTGCATAAATGAAAACTAGTAGCAAAGGAACAGAACAAATCAGAGAAAAAATTGTTAATTCAGAATCACCTTCTACAATTCCGAATAAAGACAGAACCATTACCTGTGCAATTATGTAAAGCAGCAAAACAATACCTAACATTCGCCAAATTGTGCTCCAGGGTGATGATTTAGATGCTAATGCAAGACCTTTGGGAGGTGGCGTAAGTGGCGCCATCATGGTCTGCATGAAGGTGCCAAAGAGGATGGCATAAACCAATTTTGCCTAGGTCCCCGCTCAGTTCGCCCATCACTCGTCACTGAAACAGCAGTCCGCTCAAGTGCGCTCATCATCGCAGGGATTGGTCCTAGTGGGCGTTGGAGTTTAACCATCCGGTTGGGATAAACACTCATTCATTAGCAAACAGAAGGAGTTCTAGGCATGAGTTGGGCGGATTGGTTGTTTGCTCCTAGAATCGATCATAGGGGTTGGCAAACTCCCAGTGAAGCATCTAGGATATTTCTGATAATCACTTTGCTAGTAGTGGGTTGGTGGTATTGGGAATCAACTCACGAAAACCTCGCAATTTGGATCGGCATGACCATCTTGGTTTCAACACCGATATTGACTGTAGGATGGTATGTTCTATCACTAGTCGCCAAAAATAGACAGGTGCAATTGCTGACTCCTAAAGTGAGGAAACCCTTGGAAGAAAAGGGAAGGCTTCCTTCTCAATTCAAGAATCCGTAAGACCAATCGTGAGGAGGAGCGAAGGTCTCCTTGATAGAACGTGGACTTACCCATCGAAGCAGATTCAATGGCGAACCGGCCTTGTCGTTAGTTCCACTTCCTCTTGCACCACCAAATGGCTGCTGTCCTACAACTGCACCAGTTGGCTTGTCGTTGATGTAGAAGTTGCCTGCGCTGAATCGAAGAGCTTTCAAAGCGGTCTCAATATTCCTGCGGTCGGTAGCGAAAATCGAACCGGTCAGTGCATATTCAGACGTTGAATCACACACTTCTAGGATTCTCTCAAAGTCGCTATCGGGATAGATATGGATTGAAAGTACTGGGCCAAATATTTCCTCAGCCATTGATTCATATCTCGAATCCTTGCACAGAATTGTGGTTGGCTCAATGAAGTAACCAGTCTTGTCATCATATCCGCCACCTGTTACAATTTCGCAACTTGGGTCTTCTTTTGCCCTATCGATATATCCGGTGATATTGTCGAATGACTTTCTGTCGATAACTGCAGACATGAAGTTGGAGAAATCTCTTGGGTCGCCCATTCGAATCTTAGAAACTTCTGCGCAATATTCTTCTTTTATTTCATCCCAGACGCTTTCTGGAATGTAAGCACGGCTTGCTGCACTGCACTTTTGGCCTTGGAATTCGAATGCACCGCGAAGTAGTGCAACGGTCAGAGCACGCTTGTCGCAATCAGGGTGTGCGACGATGAAATCCTTGCCCCCCGTTTCACCGACAATCCTTGGGTATGAACGCATGTTCTCTAGGTTGTTTGCGATGTCCTTCCACATCTTTCTGAATACTGCGGTAGAACCCGTAAAGTGAACTCCAGCGAGTTCTGGATGCGACATACAGATGTCTCCAACAACACTTGCTTTACCAGGGATGAAATTGATTACGCCAGGTGGTAAACCAGCATCCATCATCAAGCGCATTAATCTATAATTCGACACATAGGAGTTCCTTGACGGCTTCCAAACACCGGTATTACCCATGATTGCCGCACTTGAGGGAAGGTTCGCTGCAATGCTGCTAAAGTTGAACGGAGTTACGCTGAATACGAACCCTTCAAGTGGTCTAACTTCACTTGAATTCCACATAGAAGATGGTGAGACAGGAGGTTGAAGGTCTTCGTAGATTTGACGGCAATAGTCGCTGTTGAATCTCCAGAAATCGATCAATTCACAAGCGGAATCGATTTCTGCTTGGTGGCAAGTCTTTGATTGATTTAGCATAGTTGATGCATTTATTTCAGCACGGCGAGGTCCTGCTAACAATTCGCTAGCTTTCAGGAAAATAGCACAACGTGATTCCCAAGGCATAGTTGACCACATTTCATGAGCCTCTAAAGCAGCATCAATGGCAGACTTGACTTCCTTTTCTCCAGCCATGTGCACTCTTGCGATAACGTGACTGTGGTCGTGTGGCATCACTTGCTCAACAACATCTCCAGTGAATACTTCTTCACCGTTGATGATACAAGGAATTTCCAAAACTTCTCTTTCCTGCTTTTCGAGTTCAGCCTTCAGCAGGGTTCTCTCATTGCTTCCTGGAAGGTATCCAAGAACTGGCTCATTGACAGGGGTTGGGGGTCGAACGACGTTGTTCACCATATCTACCCCGAAGGGTTGTGGCACAAAATAATGCCCATCAATACAAATGAGACATTTTGTGCCTTACTTTGGCTAATTTTGGGGCTACTACCATTTGGCAGTAGCCGTTTCCAGGGTTCAACTCGAAGTAGTTATGATGGTATTCTTCAGCCTCATGGTAATTTGATAATTCAGTTATCTCGGTAACGATCTCATCATCGAAATACTGCTGAAAATCTTCTTTGATTCTTTGAGCGAGAATTTTCTGGTCCTCATCAACATAGTAAATCACTGAACGGTACTGCGTTCCAATATCGTTTCCTTGACGATTTAGTTGAGTAGGGTCGTGCACTGTGAAGAAAACTTCCAGTATGGTTTCGTATGAGATTATTGAATCATCATAGATAACCTCGACAACCTCTGCATGTCCTGTAGAACCACTGCATACGGATTTGTAGTTTGGATTTGGGTCATGCCCTCCCGCATATCCAGGTAATGCAGATTCTATTCCTCGCATGTTCTTGTAAGCACCTTCTACACACCAGAAGCATCCTCCGCCTAATACTGCTCTTGCCATACCAACGCCTGTTGATTATCGTATATTGAGTTCTGTAATTTGCAATGTGTGCGTGGGAATAATTAGTTTGGACATAATCGAATAGACATGCGAGTCCCTCTTTTGGTAGTGATTCTGTTACTCGGCAGTATGCCGATACAGGTCGAAGCCACCTCAGGGCGAGCACTGACCGCTGAAATTGTCATCAGCGAATATGTTTGGACTTCTTCAGATGAAATCATTGTCGAAGTATATGTTTCAGGGGCGCCTTTCAATCGAAACCTTACATTGGATTGGAAATTGAGTGATGAAAATGGTGTGATTCTAAACGATTCAATCGTGTTCCAAATGGGTGCTTCAACCCATATTGTCCAAATCCCGCTGAGCCGCTTTTATTCTGGAGGTATCTATCATGACATTTCGGTTGAGGTAAGTCTAGATTCAACAGTTGTAAATGACAACCAACCATTCACTGTTTTGAGAGATTCTTATCTTCAACCAGCATCCAACTTGGTTGTATTTGGTGATTCACTATCAGATATGGGTAATGGCAACAACAGTGCCATCGTATCAGTAGTCTTCTCTTCACCTCCTTACTGGCAGGGTAGATTTTCCAACGGTCCAGTATGGATCGAGCATATTTCCGATTCTTACGGACTATCCACTACCTTCGGTGATGGAACTGCACAAGGTGATAATCGGGCATTTGGCGGTTCCCAAACTGGTCAAGGTTATGCTTACCTTACTCTACCAAATGTTGGAACACAAATCAATAATTATCTTGCAAACGTGCAGTCTAGTTTCTCTAACTCAGATGTGATTTTCTTGTGGGCTGGAGGAAATGATTTCCTTTATGGCACAGGTAATCCTGACATTATCAGCCAGAATATGGCTTCACATATTCGGGCCCTAGAATTGGCTGGCGCTACTAGATTTGTCGTAGCTAATCTTCCTCCTTTGGAGTTAACACCTGAGGGGGCATCACGTACTGCTCAGCAGCAAGCAACAATGGCTTCAGATGTAGTTTCCTACAACTCTAAACTGGCTCAAGAAGTTACCAATCTAACCAACACATTGAGCATAGAAATTACCCTAATAGATGCTTGGTCAATATTCAATGAGATTGTCAATAACGCAGACCATGTTGGAATTACTAACACCCAAGACCAAGCATGTTCCGGTGGTGCTACAGTTCCGCTTGTGCCCCTGCCTATCTGCGGAAGTGGCGCAAATGTGGTATCAAATGTCGATGAGTATCTATTCTTCGACAAAGCTCATCCAAGTGCGACTATGCACAAGATAATCGGTCAATTTGCTGTAATGAACATCGGTGATGCAGATACNGATGGNGANGGTGTTNCCGATTCNAACGANATTTGTGATTGGACNGAGGANNCCTCAACNGTAAACNCTGAAGGCTGTGATTGGANTCAACAGGACGAAGATTCNGANGGTGTTGNCAATGCTAACGATGAATGTCTTGGCACNAANTCAGGNTATTCAGTNGACATAAACGGNTGTGCTGATTATCAAAAAGACACCGACGGNGATGGANTAACTGACGATGTGGACCCTTGTCCAAACGATGTATCTGGACAAGATTACGATTCAGATGGATGNATTGATTTGGTCGATGAAGACGATGATAACGATGGGGTAATCGATACTGAAGATTACTGTCCGAGAGGACAGATTGGTTTGCATTCTCACGATTTTGACGAAGATGGTTGCCACGATGATGAGGACCTCGACGATGATCAAGATGGATTGCCAGATGATGAAGAATCAGAAGCTGGCAGCGACCCATTCGATGTAGATANNGANGATGANGGAGTNTGGGATGGCCAAGATTCATTCCCTACTGACCCTAGCGAGTGGAAAGATTCTGATTCAGATGGCTATGGAGACAATTCCGATGCTTTCCCTAATGATGAGTCAGAGTGGGCTGATTCAGATTATGATGACGTAGGCGATAACACCGATGCATTCCCTNATGACCCTACCGAATGGGATGATTCAGACCTGGATGGGATTGGTGATAATTCTGATGATTGTCCATTCCAATTCGGAACCTCATACTTCCCTAAGGGCTGCCCGGACCGAGATTCAGATGGTTATGCAGATGAGAATGACCAGTTCCCGGATGATGCCGATGAATGGAATGATGCTGACGGCGATGGAGTTGGCGATAATTCCGATGCATTCCCTGATGATTCAGAAGAATGGTTAGATTCCGATATGGATGGATTCGGAGATAACGGAGATGCATTCCCATTCGATGAGTCTGAATGGTTGGATAGCGATTTTGACGGGTGTGGCGACAACTCGGATGCATTCCCATTCGATTCGACNGAATGTATCGATTCTGACTTAGACGGAGTAGGAGACAATAGNGACCCCTGGCCTTACGACCCTCTAGAATGGGCAGACAGTGATTATGATGGNGTAGGTGANAATTCTGATTTCGACCCATACGATGCNTCAGAGACGANGGATAGTGATGGTGATGGAGTAGGAGATAATTCCGATCTATGGCCGCTTGACCCAAGNAAGAAAAGGGATAGTGACGGTGACGGAGTTGCCGATTCTGCAGATGCTTTCCCGAATAATCCAAGCNTAGATTCGTGGACTGGGGTAATAGTCAGTCTAGTCGTAATTACTGCAATGGTTTTGATTGGTATTTTCCTGTTCAAGANGTCTAGGCCTCCAAAAAACAATGCCGAAATATGGGATTCAGAAAAGCCACTTCAAGCACCTAATATGNTGGATTGGAACTAATTTTANTGCAAATCTAACAAGATATATCGAACAGTAGTATACTCCNNTTGATAAAGGATAAGCNGTTGGCCCCACAAGGTGAGAAGNTGTCAGATTTAGGTGCACCTAAAATTGACCTGTCGAGATTCTTCTCAGAACCGTATGTTCACGAAATAGATGGGCGTTCAGTAGACCCTCAAGAACTAATCAATAGCGTCAGTATGATTTCGATGAAAATCAAACCTGATAATGTTGAACACGTAAAATATCTTACAACGGAAGGACTTTCGAAGGAAGAGCGTTTGACTTTCATCGGTAAAATTCGTGATAGCCTACAATCTGATGTTTTCGAGATGTCCACATGCAATCGAGTGTTGTATGTTGGTTTCGGAGTTACAAGTCAAGATCTTGAGACTTGCGTGTTGGAAACTACATCTTTGAAAAGTGCGCCCTTCGAACATTTTACTGGAATAGATGTATGGCGCCACCTGGTTAAGGTTTGCAGCGGTTTAGATTCCTTCATCATAGGCGAACTCCAGGTTATGTCACAGTTTAGGGGGTCTGTTGCTTTACACAGGAAACACGAATTGGTGGGTGACATTAACAGCTCATTTTTCGACCATGTAATCTCAGCCAACAGAATNATACGACGTGAATTTGGATTTAACCAAACCACAGAATCGATGCTAAACCTTGCTACCAGTGCACTAGAAGAGGCTGTATCAAGCAAAGAGGAGACTTGCTCTGTAATTCTTGGTTTTGGGGACATGGGTTGCAAAGCGGTTGAAGTTTTACTCTCTTTAGGGCAGACCAACATCTATGTGGTATCNCGTTCCCCTGANANTGCAATTGTCAGGAATCCTGATCTAGCGTCAAGCGTAGAAATAATGACCTTCGAAGATTGGAAGACNTCTTCAATCGAGCCGAACTTGATTATTTCTACAATCAGAAATAATCAACCAACATTCAATGAATCAAATCCAATTCCCGGCACAAGTTCTGCAATGGTAATGGATTTTTCTTGGCCTCCATCGATTGATAAAAGTGGAGTGTTGAACAATATGGAACTCTTCGGNATGGAACATTGGATAAGAGTAGCACATAGGTTAGGAGTAGAGTGGGATTATACTTCTACCGTAGAAAAAAGTGAGATTCTAATTTCTGAGATTCAAAATAAATTCATGAGTGCGTTGACTGATAGGTCACGTGCAAAGTTCCGCTCTTTCATGTATCAAACTCTAGAAGAAATGTCCCGGGAGTGGGAAAAATCAGAATTCATTGAGGATTCAGTAGAACAAATGGGCGCATTTTCCCGCGAGATTGCAACATGGATTTGCAATCAAGATGGAGCCTTCACTAAAGTTGACTTGCAAAATATGATGATGTCAACTAGCAGACCAATTAATTCAGTTCTTCTCAAAAAGGTGGCACATGACGTAAATGAGACGGTTGATCGCATCAACAAAATGCCAACTTTTCCGGGTGATAATTCTTGAACGTGAGAATCGGAACAAGGACCTCTAATCTTGCAATGTGGCAAGCAAACAAGGTTTGTAAATTGTTAGAATCCAATGGAATTATGACAGAAATAGTCGGTATTAAATCAAAAGGTGACAAATCATTAGGGGGTAATTTGGCATCATCCGTTGGNCAATTTATTCATGCAGTTGATTNTCAATTAATAGAGGGTAATATCGACATCGCAGTTCATTCAAGTAAAGACGTGCCAGTTGATTTTGATGAACAAATCTCCAACCTAGCGTATTTAGAGCGCGGTTGTACAAATGATCTGCTAATTTTCCCGGAGAGCAANCAGCATGAATCACTCAAAGATTTGTTAAATTCTGCAAAAGAAACCTCNGCTNGGAGATGCCCTTGCAACAATTCCCAAATCAGGCATGGTTGGGACAGTTTCAGGGCGTCGTCAGTCATTCTTGCTAGGAAATCGCCCTGACATTATCCCTATCGCAGTCAGAGGCCAAGTAGAGACTAGGCTTAAGCGATTGAAAGAAGGTAGAGTAGACGCGATAATTCTTGCAGAAATTGGTTTGCAGAGATTGCATCAAATTGGTGCTTTGGACGACTGGATTTTGGAGTTTAGTGCAATCAGAATTAGCGATAGTGAGTGGCCCACAGCTCCCGGGCAGGGCGCAATTTCTGTACATTGCAGGAAAGACGACTACGCTAGATTAAGTGAAATTAGACAGATTCTGAATCATGAAGAAACTGAAACCGATGTCGAGTTTGAAAGGGGAATATTGCAATCTATTGGCGGTGGTTGCTTGTATCCGGCTGGCATAAAGGTTAGAGGAGACAATGCATATGTACAAATTTCTCCAATGAATTGGAAAGAAATATTTTCTCGTGGATTGCCTTTCCATAGCACGATTTATCATGGCCGATTATCTGAATTTGAATCCACATTGCCGGACACCGAAATAGTGGACAATCTACCAATGAATAAAGGTCCAAAATTAATCTCCACATTAAATTCTGACAGATTAGCAACAATTTTGCAAAACGATGGAATCAATGTTGTTAACAAACCGGTGATTGAACTCGTCTCGAAGCCCGAAAATTGGCCTAAATCTTTCATTGACAATGACTCATCTAGGTCAGATTGGCCATATCTAATTCTGACATCTCCTTTCGCTGCTAAATGTGCAATAGAGGTGTCAAAGTCAAATCCCGATTTGAATAGAATACAATGGTTGGCAATTGGAGAAGGTACTGCTAGGGCGTGCTTTACTAGAGGCGTAACGGTCTCAATTTGTGCTAAAGCAAGAGACTCAATTGAATTAATCGATTACATCGACAAGAACATTGACAGAAAGATTAGACTAATGATTCCGAGATCGAATGTTTCCAATAGTAACTTGTCTGAGTCGTTGGAAGATTTGGGATTCAGTACGGATAGTTGGATTGGATACGAAAACCGCAGTAAATCCGTTCCTTCGGTAGATATCCGATCTGATGATGTACTTTTACTCTCATCACCGTCTTCTGCTAGAGCGTGGGTTGAAAACTCCTTACCCATACCTAAAAGTATACTGTGCATGGGCAAGTCATCATTAGAGGAGATAGATTCCCTAGGTTACTTTAGTGAGTCAACAGTTGAAATCTTAAAGGGGCCTACCGCAGAATTTGTGTCAAAGTGGTGGAAAACAAAGCGTGGTGATTGAGTGAAAAAAAGGCCGAGAATAAACCGATGGACTCAATCAAGAAGAGATTTGATATTCTCTTCAGAAATAAAATCGTCACTCGTTCAGCCGCATTTCGTAGTGGCTGGAAATGGTGTTAATGATGCCATAGAAAGTATGCCAGGTATTAGCCGTCAATCAGTAGATGTACTAATGGAAACTATTGCTGGTGATATGGATAATGGTATATTCTCGCATATGCTGTTCGGAGTTGTTGATTCCCACGAAAAAGACCCAATAGCTTCCAAAGCATCAGACCCCGAGATGCCTCTTCAGAGGGCGGTTTTGCAACTCAAAGAAAAATATGGAAATGAAATTGTATTGATGACAGATGTATGTCTTTGTACTGCTACTGACCACGGACACTGCGGGGTAATACATAATCAAGAGATAGATAACGATTTGACAATTCCTGAATTGGTTAGAATATCTTTGTCACATGCTGAAGCAGGAGCAGATTACATCGCTGCATCAGATATGATGGATGGTAGAGTCAAGGCAATCAGAAAGGCCTTGGAAAGCGAAGGATTCACCAATACAGGGATTCTTTCGTATTCAGTCAAGTATGCAAGTTCATTTTACGGTCCATTCAGAGATGCCGCATCTTCATCTCCCAGTCACGGCGACAGGAAAAGTCATCAAATGGACATCAGATCAGGATACAAAGAAGCAGTATTTGAGGCAACTAGCGACCAAAAGGAAGGTGCAGATATAATCATGGTTAAGCCAGCAATCACATATTTGGATGTGGTTAGACAAGTTGCTGATGCGGTATCTAAGCCCGTAGCAGTGTACAACGTTAGTGGCGAATATTCGATGGTGATGTCTTCATCGAAAGACATCTCAGAGAGAAAAGCAATGGTTCAAGAGATATTCTATTCGTTCAACAGAGCAGGGGCTGACATCATTGTCAGTTACCACACCAGAGAAGCGATGTCGCAAAAATGGTTTGACTGAGGTGTTTTCATGCAACGTGTAAATTCAAATTCTCTACATGAAGAGGCTTTGAATCACTTGGTAGGGGGAGTTAATTCTCCAGTTAGAGCATTCAAATCTGTGCACGGTAATCCGATTTACTTCGAGAGCGCTTCGGGTGCAATAGTTACTGATGTTGATGGAAATGAGCTGGTAGATTTCGTACAATCTTGGGGACCATTAATTCACGGTCACTCTCATCCGGAAATAATCGAAATGGTTTATCAAAAAATGCAGAAGGGTACTTCATTTGGGGCTCCACACATTGGCGAGATTGAACTCGCAAAGAGAGTAAAAAACCGCTTTCCATACATGGATAAAGTGAGATTCGTTTCTTCAGGTACTGAAGCCGTAATGAGCGCTGTTCGATTGGCAAGAGGCTACACTGGTAGGGACTTACTCATCAAATTCGAAGGCTGTTATCATGGCCATGTCGACTCGCTAATGGTTAACTCTGGAAGCGGATTAGCGACATTTGGTATCGCCAGTAGCCCAGGTATTCCCAAGGATACAGTCGCAACAACTCTAGTAGCGCCATTAGATGACATTGAAGCCGTGGAATACCTATTCGATGAGCACGGCGATGAAATTGCGGCGGTTGTAATCGAACCGTTGCCTGCAAACAATGGTCTGCTTGTACAAAGGCATGAATATTTAGCAAAATTGCGAGAACTCTGCGATGAACATGGCGCGCTACTAATCTTTGATGAGGTAATTAGTGGATTCAGATTCAAGGATGGTAGTTACGGAGATATCTGCGGAGTAGCTCCAGACATTACTGCTTTAGGCAAGGTAATCGGTGGAGGGCTGCCAGTAGGTGCCTATGGTGCTCGAAGTGAAATAATGCAGAAATTATCTCCTCTCGGTCCAGTCTATCAGGCAGGAACATTATCAGGAAACCCACTTGCAATGGCTGCAGGAATAATGACCCTTGATTTGCTAGACAGTGATGCCTACGACCGTTTGGAGGAACTAGGACAAGTTCTCCAAAACGCCGTTGAGCCAATATTAGAGAAGCATGGTAACCCCATGAGATTGGTCAGAATGGGAAGTTTGTTTTGGTTCTCACCGGGTTCTTCTGAGCCGCCAGCAAGAGCGGATTTGATTCCTAGTGATGCTGGTAAATTGTATTCAGATGTTCACAAAGGCTTGTTGG
Source organism: Methanobacteriota archaeon (assembly GCA_002727695.1). The sequence continues at coordinate 15,794 of PBXT01000027.1, forward strand.
AAAAAGGGTACATGTTGGCGCCTTCAGCCTATGAAATCGGTTTCATCGCAACCGTTCATGACAAGAATCATATTTTGGGTATGGTTCAAGCACTCGATGAAGTGCTAACAGCAATGGAGTTGTAGGTATGAACGGTAAGCAGAGAATTGTTTCAGCCCTGAATCTGGATCCAGTAGACAGAACTCCTGTTTGGTTCATGCGGCAAGCAGGACGACATTTGCCAGAGTATCGAAAGATTGCAGCAGAACATTCTTTTTGGGAGAGGTGTATGGATGTTGATCTATGCACCCAAATAACTCTTCAGCCATTAGAGAGGTATCAAAAAATAGATGCTGCAATCATTTTCAGTGATATTCTCACTCCTTTACCAAGTCTAGGATATGATGTCGAATATGGAGGAGGAATCCGAATAAGCGATTTTTCTCTTGATGATGTAGATGACTGGACTAAATTTAGTGCTAGAAAACATGCACCTTGGGCGGCAGATGGACTGAAATCTGTTGGTGAGGAAATAGGAGATTCTACTGCTAGACTTGGTTTCGTAGGGTCGCCTTGGACAATCTGTATGTACCTGCTTTCAGGGGGAACTGGCGACAAAGATTTCCACAATGCTCGTGCTAAGGTTTACTCAAATCCCGAAGAAGCAAAACACATGTTCCTGAAAATGGGAGAAATAGTTGGAGATTTACTTGCAGACCAAGTGATTCACGGTGGGGCTGATGCTGTACAAATCTTTGACACATGGGCAGGATTGTTATCTCCTGAAATTTATCAAGAGTTTGCGAAGCCTGCTACTGCAAAGACCATCGAAGTCTTCAGAGAGAAAGTGGAATCAAATGTTCCTNTAATCCACTACGCAAAAGGCTCTGGACATTTGCATTCAGACATCAGAGATCTNGANCTNAATGCAATTTCTCTTGATTGGAGAGATGACTTAGCCGTAAACCGGGAAAAGTTCGGTGACAAATATGCTTTCCAAGGTAACCTCGACCCTTCTCTACTACACGGATCAACTGAAATGGCAAAATTAGCAACTCGCAAAGTTTTGAATGCAGCTGGAGACAAACCAGGTCACATCTTCAATTTAGGTCATGGATTTGCTCCATCTGCTAGAATAGATTGTGTGGAAACCGTCCTCAGAGAAATAGTAGGTGAGTAATCATGCGCCAGAAAATGGTGGACATGGTCCATCGTATTCAGGATGAGATTTGTGACGCNCTTAGGGAGATTGACGATGTTGATTATCGTCAAGATGAGTGGACTCGAGAAGAAGGAGGAGGCGGCAGAAGCCGTGTNTTTTCTGGAGGAAAAGTATTCGAAAAGGCCGGAGTAAATGTAAGCGTAGTTCATGGAACATTAAGTCCTCAAGCCGCTGCAAGCATGGGAGGGGGGCATGAATTACAAGGCACAGATTTGGATTTCTTTGCTACAGGNATCAGTTTAGTCCTTCACCCACTCAATCCGATGGCTCCTACAGTTCATGCTAATTATCGATATTTCGAGCGAGGTGAAGGCAAAAAGCCGGGAAGCTGGTGGTTTGGTGGAGGTGCTGATTTGACTCCTAGTTATTTGTTTGAAGACGATGCGATTCATTTCCACNCTGTGCACAAAAAAGCATGCGATCGTCACGAAGTTGGTGATTTCAGCAAATTCAAGAAATGGTGTGATGATTACTTTTTCATTAAACATAGGAATGAAAGAAGAGGACTCGGTGGTATATTCTTCGATGATGTCAATGATGCAAGCAGAGAAGATTGCTTTNCATTTGTTACAGATTGCGCAGAGTCTTTCCTAGAATCATATCTTCCTATTCTTGAAAGAAGAAAGGATATGGAATTCACGCCGGAACACAAAGAATGGCAACAAATCAGGCGAGGCAGATATGTTGAGTTCAATCTCGTTTATGACAGAGGTACTACCTTTGGATTGACAACTAATGGAAGAATAGAGAGTATTTTGATGTCTTTACCGCTTACTGCACGCTGGGAATATTGTCACGAAGTTCCGGTTGGTAGTGAAGAGGATAGATTGCTTGAAGTCTTGAGGCAGCCNAAAGACTGGATTAATGATTGAATTGGGATTTTTATGACAAGTTTGGATGAATGGGTTCTTCACGGCGATGAGATGCGCCGACCTTTACTTGTAAATCCAAAAATAAGTGAATCGACTAAACTGGTTATCGTTGGAGCAGGATTGAGTGGACTATGTTGTGCTTACAGGATTGCAAAAAAGCGACCAGACCTCGAGATAATTCTTCATGAAAAATCCTCAAGACATGGAGGAGTAATTTCTACATGGAAAGAAAATGAATGGCTCTGTGATGTTGCAGTTAATGCAACAAGACCACATCCTGCTTTTTGGCGTTTAATCGATGATTTGAATCTGAACTCGTTTTTCAAAACATCAAACCCTGTTGCTAAATCAAGATGGGTTCTACTAGATGGTAAAAGACACAAGTTATCTTGGAGAACCGTATTCAAAATTGGTCCAATCAAATTACTAAGAAGTGTCAAACGTTCTAGGAATGGTGGTACATCGGTATCTGAATTGATTCCGAATAAACAAATTGCAGACGCAATGTGTCTTGGTATAGTAAATGATACTTCAGAAAATGTAGATGCTGATTTTTTGTTTCCATCCCTAACCAGATTTGGTGAAAATCCACCGATTAAAAAATCAAAGCTAAANAAATTGATTTCCGAAACNTATCCAATTTTTACTCCAAAAAAGGGTTCCATTGCTTCTATCGAAGGGGGTATGCAAACCCTGATCGATGCAATAGTATCTGAACTCNCTAAATTAGAAAATGTAACCATAATTCATGATACTAGTGCNGAATCTCCAGAATCAATAGCTAATGCCTGTCAAGTTGGCATAGAATCTGTCTTGTGGACAGTACCACTTGGGAAAGACCAGGGTTCTTCGGGAATATCGATCTATGCTATAGGATACAANCAAGAGCAAGTTTCTCACATCGAGAAAGGCTATGGTACATTGATTCCAGATTCCAAATTACCAATTAGTGGAATTTTGCATGAAAGCGATGTGCATCAATCACAACGTAGTCCTCTAGGTCATCGATTATTCAGATTGATGGTTCCTCACTGTCGTTGGGACAAAGATGATTCATCAATCAAGAAATGTGCGGAATCTCTTATTGCTCCAAACCCTGAAATCTTCGCAAAGATAGGGGAGAGAGAAATTCCAAAGTACGAACCAGGTCATATGTCAAGAATGGAGAAAATGGAAACTCCATGCTCTTACGCAGGATGGTGTTACAGCGGCGTTTCGATTACCCATGTTGTAGATGAATCCGAAAGAATTGCAGATTTATTCTAGGCTGTTACTGCGCCCGTGAACCTTTTTTCAACGAGTTTGTACAGACCTTCGACCCAGTTCTGGTCATCGTTCAGACACTTTACTACGGTCAATTCTTCACCGCCCAATTCCAAGAAATGTTCTCTTATTCCAATATCTAGTTCTTCGAGCGTTTCCAGTCCGTCTGCTAAGAATGCTGGTGCAACTATAGCAATTTTCTTCACACCACGCTTGACGAGTTCTTCGACTTTGTCGGTTGTAGATGGTTGTAGCCACTTCACAGGCCCAATTCTGCTTTGATAGCTAATCGACCATTGGTCCTTATTCAGGCCTAGTAATCCCACAACTGTCTGAGTAGTTTCCATGCAGTGATGGCCATAACATAGCGCGTTTGCATCTGTTTTGATGCTGCAGCAATCATCGACTTTCTGGCAGTGTGATTTAGATTTGTCAATCCTCTTCACGTGAGAAACAGGTAATCCGTGATATGAAAACAATAGATGTGTGTCAGCATCGATGTGCTTTTGAATTGATTTTGTAAGTGGAATAATGTATTCTTCTTCGGTTTCAAAATGTCCCATTTCAATGATTTCTGGTTTCCATTCCATGGCCGTAAGTTGCTTGTATGAATGCTTCAATGAGGATTCAGTGGTTGCTTGAGCGTAGTGTGGGAACATAGGAAGAAGCAGNAACTCCTCAACACCCTTTGAGCGCAATCTTTCCAATCCAGATCTAATGGAAGGGTTTCCATATCTCATTGCGAATTCAAATTCGTAATCATCTGTCATGGAGTTAAGAGAATTAGTGATGCGTTCAGAATAAACCCTGAGTGGTGAACCTTCATCCATCCATATTTTTTGATATAGTGGTGTGATTTTTTTGGGACGTACACGCAGAATAATTCCTCGAACTAACAATTGCCTAATGATGTACGGAGCATCAATAACGTCTGGGTCAAGCAGGAATTCTCTCAAGTAATTCCTGATAGATTTTACAGTAGGTTCATCGGGAGTGCCTACATTGATTAGAAGCACTCCTCTCTTTTTCATGGTTGGCGCTTTGATATTTTGCTATTAACAATTTGTTAAAGTCCGCTCAAGGAAATGCTATCTGCGTACTATGGGTCCGTATCATCTGAAATTCGTTAGTAGTGCATATTTCTTCAATAGTTTACTGAGCATGCTAAATAGGTACGGCAGTCGGGCTTGCTTTGGAGGTAGAGGAGTGAAGGTGCGTTTTTCCGATTTAGGTGTCAGTCCGCAAATGTGCCATGAACTCAAGCGTGCTGGCTTTGATGAGCCTTTCGAGGTTCAAAGAGAAACCATCCCAGATATGATGTTGGGAAGAGATGTATGTTGTCGAGCTCCAACTGGAAGCGGTAAAACTCTGGCATTCGGAATTCCGATGCTAGAAAGGGTAGGGAGAGGCGAGCCAAGCCTTCCCAAAGCACTTATTTTGACTCCAACCAGAGAACTTGCTGAGCAGATTCATGGAGTTCTCGACCCAATCGCTTGGGGATTGAATCTCAAGATAATGGCAATTTATGGTGGAGTCTCTTATTCCAAACAGATTCGAAGATTGGACAGAGGAGTGGATATCGTAGTCGCATGCCCTGGAAGATTGTTAGATCTAATCGATAGAGAGAATGTATTCTTGGATGAGGTCGAAATCGTAATTCTCGATGAAGCAGATAGGATGGCAGATATGGGATTCACAGAACCTGTGTGCCAAATTTTAGAGGAATGTTCTCCAAAGAGGCAGACTGTAATGTTCAGTGCTACACTTGATGATGAAGTGGCAGAAATTAGAGATAAATATCAAACAGCACCTCAGATTATAGAAATTGGGCCGGAGGAAGTTTCAGTCACAGAAATGAACCATCACTTCTGGTTGATGCCTAATTCAATGAAGAGTCGAATTAGTGCTGAAGCGATTCGTAAATCTGGCAGAGGTTTCATTTTCTGTAGAACCCGTGCTGGAGTTGAAAGAGTAGCAGATGAGATGGAAGATGAGGGCCTGCGTGTTACCAGCATACATGGCGGAATGCCTCAAAAGAAGCGTTCTCAAGCGGTTGAAGACTTCACAGAGGGTAGAAGTCATGCAATCGTAGCAACCGATGTNGCAGCTCGTGGCCTTGACATCAAAGGAGTCCACTGCGTAGTGCATTATGATCCTCCAGAAAACGGTAAAGCGTTCAAGCACCGTTCTGGACGTACAGCTCGTGCAGGCGGTTCAGGNAACGTAATCAGTTTGGTACAGAACCCTCAGAAGAAGAAGTGGTCAACTATTCAGAAAGAGGTTGGACTGAACATCAAGTTCTCTACTCCAGAATTCAATGAGTTGATTCAACACGAAGACATCTCTCACATTCTACCTCCAAGAAGAGGAGGTCGTAATTCTCGTCAAAGAAAAGACCGCAGAGGCCGACCAAATGATGGCGGCAATCGTAACCGTGAGCGTAAGCACTACGGCAAAAGAAACGGCAGGGATGACACTCGAGGAGGCAATAGAGACTCTAGAGGTAGGAACCGTGGTGGTAATTCTGGTGGACGTAGAGGTTCAGGCAAACCNAAGTTCGACAGAAGTAAGAGACCTCCAAAAGGACCAGGCAGAAGTCGTGGGCGCGGCGGTGACAATAAGCGTAAATCGCGCAATAATCATTCTCGTAGATGAGTGCAATAGCACTGCATCTGAAACAGGGTTTGATATACTTCAAGCGCTGAATGCTGCTTATGTATGGACTGAGCATCAACAATAGTGCTCAGTGTTCAAAGGCCAAATCAAAGATTGGTCTTTCAATCATTTTGCTGATGATGGCTTCGATTCTAACTCCATTTGCAAGTGCGCAAAATCTCGAGTATGCTACAACAGGAGCTCCTCTTAGCGAAAATCCCGAAGATGCTCCGATTACTTACTCGTATTCTCCTGCAATTAGAGCCGCATTTGCCCGAGTAAGTGACCTCTCACAATATACTGAAAGCGAGTTACAATCAACTTCAGAATGGGTAGTTGTGAGTTCAAATAAGATGGGTGAGCCTACCGGATTACTCGCTAATTCATGGTTCGTGGAAGTAGAACCAAACGCTGCATTATCTCATTTCGCTAAATTACAAGATAAGGGGGTAATCGAGGTTGCATATCCGTTAGTAGAGCGACAGATGACTCCAAGATGGACCCCGAATGACACATACTTCTCAAATCAATGGCATCTTGAAAATACAGGCCAAGACAACGGAGTGGCCGGAGAAGATGCCAACATTACAGGCGCATGGAACAGTGTTCGAGGTACGGGTATAGTCATCGGAGTCGTAGATGACGGCCTAGAATGGGATCATGAAGACCTATCTGCGAATTATGAATCCAATCTTGACTATGATTACTGCAACTATGACTCAGACCCAATGCCAGCAAGTTGGGATGCTCACGGAACTGCTGCTGCAGGAGTTGCTGCTGCAATTGGTAACAATGGCCTTGGCGTCAGTGGTGCAGCGCCTGATGCTTCGCTTGCTGGATTGATGCTAATCGCATGTGGTAATTCAGACAACGATGAAGCTAACGCTCTCTCTCACCTGAACAATGACATCGACATCTACAGCAATAGTTGGGGTCCATCAGATAACGGTCAAACTCTATCCGGGCCAGGTCCGTTGATGATTGCTGCTTTCGAGGATGATGCCTACAATGGTAGAAACGGCTTAGGGAACGTGATTACATGGGCTGCAGGAAATGGCCTCTCAAGTGACGATGATTCTAATTTAGATGGCTATGCAAATAGTAGATTCACAATTTCAGTCACTGCGGTAGACCACGATGGAGACCAGACAAATTACGGTGAGCCAGGTGCGAATGTTCTCGTATCTGCTCCTTCAGATGGCAGCGGAGTAGGTATCACAACAACCGATAATGAAGGTAATAGCGGCTATACTAACGGCGATTATACCAGCAATTTCGGAGGTACTTCAAGTGCAACTCCACTGGTTTCGGGAGTTATTGCATTGATGTTAGAAGCGAACTCTAACCTAACCTGGAGAGATGTTCAACAAATCATAGTCGAGAGTGCTAGAAAGAACGATCCAAACGATTCTGGTTGGAATACAAACGGCGCAGGCCATGAATTCAATCACAAGTATGGATTCGGTGTAATCGATGCAGGTCATGCAGTTAGCCTGGCAGAAAACTGGACAAACCTAGGCCCTGAAGTCAACATCAGTAGCGGTACTATCAGTGTTTCACAATCTATTCCTGACAATGAGCCCGACAACCCAGTCGTTTCAACGCACACAGTTTCAGAATCTCTCATCGTCGAGTCAGTGGATATCATCTTCGATGCTGACCATCCATATCGCAGCGATTTGGATGTCACACTAATCTCGCCCGATGGTACAGAATCCGAGTTGGTCAACTATTTCGCAAACCGAGATAGTGGTAATAATTACAACGAGTGGCAATTCAATAGTGTTCAACATTGGGGAGAAGTTTCTGCAGGAACTTGGACATTAGAAGTCTATGATGATGGCAACCAAGACGTGGGAACATGGAATCACTGGGAGCTTGTGATTCACGGTACTGAAGTTGACCTAGACAGCGATGGCGATGGAATTACAGATTCAAATGAGACTGATGTCTACGGAACAAACCCAGACAATCCAGATACAGATTCAGACGGACTGAATGACTATGTCGAAATCTTCACCACAGGTACAGACCCTGTTGATGCAGATACAGATGATGACTTCCTGAACGATGGAATTGAGATCAATGTCAACAATACTGACCCATTCGACAACGATACTGATGATGATGGAATCACAGACGGCCTAGAGGTTCTGAATTACTTCACCAATCCATTAGTCCCCGACCCAGATGCAGACTTAGATGGGTTCTATTGGTTCCAAGACTGCAATGATTCCAATCCTGATGTCTATCCATTTGCACTTGAGTTCCTAAATGGAATCGATGATGATTGTGACTCTATGTGGGATGAAGGATTCAATGAGACCGATGCTGATAGCGATAATCTCTCAGATTATTCAGAGTACCACGCATACGGTACAAATTGGACTAATCTAGACACNGATGGAGANNTACTATCCGACGGTGATGAGGTTCTAATNTACTTNACAGACCCTCTNGTGAAGGATAANGATTCNGATTCAGATGGCTGGTATTGGTTCCAGGATTGCAATGATANCAATCCTCAGATTAATCCAGANATNNTNGAATCTCTTGACGGAATTGATAACAATTGTAACGATGAAGTCGACGAGGACTTCNTTGGTCAAGACTCTGACTCTGACGGAATTCATGATTTGGATGAGTTCAACAATATGACCACAGATCCATTCAATCCTGATTCAGATGACGATGGTCTGACTGATGGAAATGAATTCAATAATTTGTCAACAGACCCAATGGACAAGGATTCAGATGATGATGGCTTAGAAGATGGAATAGAAGTACTACAGACCTTTACTGACCCACTGGTCCCTGATTTGGATGAGGATTCTGATGGTTTCCGTTGGTTCGAGGAATGTGATGATACAAATCCGCTAATCAATCCAAACGAAGACGAATCTTGGAATGGATTGGACGATGATTGTGATGAGCAAATCGATGAAGTAATCGACAGACTCGCTTACATTTCATCAAGCCCAGGAACTGATATTCTACTCAATGCGACTTTTGATGACCTTGAGTTATCGGTTAGCGTTGACCTAACTGAGGAAGAAAAAGAAAGGCTAGGCCTTACGATTGTGTGGCTGAGAAATAACACGATTGTAGGTAATGGTTCGACATTCAGTGAAGCAGCTTGGAATTGTGAAAACCAAACTGCGGATTTGGGAATCATTTTGTGTAATCACGATGGTTTCATCGGTCCATGGATTATCAGTGCAATAATTTCTGATGGAGTTCAGGACATCTACATGACCTGGTATGTCTCCTATGAGGTATGGCATCCTCCTGAACCAGTCGTTA
>PBXT01000028.1 GCA_002727695.1 Methanobacteriota archaeon
CCAGAATTGACCATGACTAGTAACAAGTCCTTAGCACGGTCAATAACCGCGTTGACTTTTGTTGAACGAACGTCTTGGATTTCAGTAACCACAATCTTCGCTGCACATGGGCCGATTCTATCGATCGTTTCCAGACTAGATGCGATAATTGCAGTTTCTACGTTATCCATACTACTTGGAATCGATATTTCACCAGTAACTTTGCCGCCGTTGCTTTTTACTTCAACATCAACATGACCGATTCTAGCGGTACGCTGTAGCTTTCTAAGTTCTAATTCGTCTCCGAGTAGGCCTTCTGTCTGACCCATAATTGCGCCGATAATATCCTTGCGCTGGACGTTTCCGTTGACCTTTAGGTCTGCTTTGATGAGGTATTTCATTGCCTTGGCTTTGCCTCCGCCTTTGCCGCCGCTTCTACCTCCGTTGTTTTTTCCTTTTGCCATGAGAATCTCTCCTCGTCCTAGCCAAAACTACCTTCTAGTGAGCCTTTCGGCACATTTCCAGGGTGACCATTTAGCCCGATTTTGAGGCCTTTTTGGTCGTGAATTGGATTTGGACAATTTCTGCGACCCGCCCATCCTTCTTGAATCCTCTCCAGACAAAAACGCATTTTTCACGATTTTGAAGAATATCAATTGGATTCAAGTGGTAAGAGGGTGTCGCTAAGTTGTGACCGGCGAGAATGTAGGGGCACTTACAGTGTTCAGAACGACCGTTGAAGTTATGCTTCGAGACGGGGTTTTGACGCGTGAGGAGAAGCGCCTGATTATCAAACTTGCAAATGCACTCGGGCTTTCACCTGAAGAGCCTGCAGAGATATATACTGCAATCCGTGAAGGTCGTGAATCTCAAAGTGGAAGGGATGTTTCACCAAATGAACAAAGATTGGTTTACACAAGAGTTTTCGAAGTGGCGATTGTTAATGCTTCACTATCTAAAGACGAGTTCGCAGTTCTTGCAAATCTAAGAGCTCAATTCAACATTGATGATGATGATCATAGCAGAATTGAAGCGGATTTACGTGACATGATCCGTCAAAAGACCGAGGATGAAAATGTCGTAGACATATTGCTAGGGACTCTAAAGGACAGTGTTTCACTGGTTGGAAGCCTATTCGATGGCCTCCGAACAAAGAACAATTGAGGTGATTCCTTGGTCGATGGCCTTGATTCATTATTCGACAAGGGCTTACCCAAAGGTCGTAAATCTATGTCGTTTCTAAAATCGGCATATGACTGTGGCGCCCAAGGGTTGGTTAATCGCTCAATTACAGACAAGGTTCTGCAACAAAGTGGCCTATCTTTCCACATTGGTACTGATGACCCAACGATGAGAAGAATTGCCTCTTGGTTATTGACAAATCACGAAGACAGGATTGAAGAATTGGTGAAGCGATTATGGAAAAGATGTGGCAGAGAGGATGTGAAACTAATCGGTTTACTCTTTGCAAATACTGAAGGAGATGCTTGGGCAAAGATGCTCAGCACAATCAACAAGGGATTGCCATTGGACCTCATTTTAGAAATGGCTGAAGAGATCAAGCGCTCCGGGCGAACGGTTCCTGGAATTGATTTCCTATCATCGTTTGACGCAAGTAAGATTCAGAGGCAAAACGCCATGCTGATTGCTTCACTAGATATGAAAGAGGAATATATCGACCTTGTAAGAAGTGCCCCTGAAGGCGGAGAGTTGTTCGAACGCATTAGAATGCGCTCTCTCGATGCGTGAGTTTTTTTTGTACCTCGTCTGAGGCTATCTCATGGCAGACCGTTTTCTTCCAGCAGATGACCCGGTATTGGAGGAGGTTCTCAACTGGACTGTTGCTCGAGATGCACAGGACATTAGACGCCTGCTTGAATGGTTGCCTCTAGCACGCTCATCAAAGGAAAGACGAGCGCTCCTAGCCCGAGTGCATGAACTTCTTGGCGAAGTAGAACTATCTCTGAACGGCCTAGATTCGATGCACTGAGGTGATGACTTGCAGACCGGAATCATTCTTGCCGGAGGTCTGTCGAGTCGAATGGGACAAGATAAATCTCTAATCAATTCTAATGTTAGTAGACTTGCTAATGAATTGAGATCGGCTGGTTGTTCTAGAATCATAGTAATGTGTGGAACTGCTGAACGTATTGATTTGTTTGATGAGGAATGTGTCATTGATTCCAAGGAGACTTTGTCAGAATCCTTGTATGATTTAATTTCTCAGTTAAGTGGCAAAATACAACTCGCACCCTGTGATGCATACCTGGCAGATGCAGATTTATTTTCAAAAATAGATGGGGTGCCAACTGACGATTTAGGAAACAGGCAACCTTTACTCGCAAAATTTGGTACAGATAATCAGTTGAGGAGATCTGTAAAAATCTCAGAAATGTTTCAGGACATAGGGTCCTGCGAAGGCGGAATAAAAGCTAGGAATACCAATACTCCGGAAGAGTTCAAGGAGATTTTATCTCACCTGAACTGAGCATATCGATTACAATAGGATACAAAATGTGCTCCTGTTTCTTGACTCTCTCAGCCAATGATTCTTCATCGTCTGCTGGATGAACTTCCACTTCTCTTTGCATAATGATTGGGCCTGTGTCCATGCCGCTGTCTACAAAATGAACCGTACATCCCGATTTAGATACGCCTGCGGCAATGACGTCTCTGTGTGCATGAGCGCCAGGGAAATCTGGCAACAAAGAAGGGTGAATGTTGAGAATTCTGCCTGCCCATTGCTCGACAAAAGAAGGTGTTAGAATCCGCATGTAACCTGACAAAATAATTGCTTCTGCTCCATAATCTGCTAGTACCTCGCCTACCTCTTGTTCGTGGATTAAACGCCTCTCCGTTTTATCCGGTACATCAGGAAGTGGTACAACGATTGCAGATACTCCAAGGTTCTCGGCTTTATTCAAACCTGAAACATTCGCCTTATCGCTAATCACAACTGTCGTAGTATGTTTACAACCTGGCGTCTGTTGATGCTTCAGGAGTGCTTCCATTCCTGACCCAGAGCCTGAAATGAATACTGCAAGTCGTAAGGGATCTTCGGCGGTTCCAACTCGTGGTAGCCTCCAATCCTCTGCCATGTTACTGCGAGAGGTTGTTCGGCAATATGCCTTGGGCTAGGCAATACCATCATTCATAATGTACATTTTAGACGAAAAAGCATGGCGGAGAGACTTGAGACTGTGGATGCCATAGTCGGAAAGTACGCCGTAGTAAGTAGCCCCGTGAAAAGTAAAATCTACATCGGACTGGGTTCGATATTTGTTGTCTTCTCAATAATCGGAATATGGATTCCTGGCTGGCCTACCGTTTCTTGGGCGGTTCCCGCAGCATTCTTGTTCTCACTATCCAATGAGAAATTGTTTAGATGGACGCTGACGAATCGGTTCTTCGGCCCATCAATGTTCGAATATTATGCAACAGGAAAGACGTTACCAAAGCATGTGAAAATTGTAATTGCAAGCCTCATTGGTTTGATGTCTTCAGTATCTGCATATTTCGTTTGGTATGTTTCAACAAAAGGTGATGGTACTTTGATGGATCCATCTTCATGGAGTGGGGCAGACGAAAACGCGTATGGAGCAATAACTATCCTTGTTGTTGGAATACTAGGTATGGCATATGTTCTATCGATGGTCAAATCAAGAGACAAATCAATGTCTGAATAATCGATGACCTGTAAACAGCATCGCAATGCCTCTAGCATTCGCCTCATCAATTACTTCCTGGTCTCGAATTGATCCGCCTGGGTGGACGATAGCAGCAGCGCCAGCTTCAGCCGCTTGTTCGATTCCGTCCTTGAATGGGAAGAATGCGTCACTAGCTAGTACACATCCCTTGCCTCGCTCACCAGCCCGCCTTGCAGCGATTCTAACCGCTTCAACACGACTTGTCTGGCCCGGGCCAATACCTACAGTTGCTAAACCTTGAACCATTACAATCGCGTTGGATTTAACTTGTTCACAGACTCGAACTGCAAATTTCATCGAAGCAATTTGTTCTTCTGTAGGGGCATTGTCTGTAACGACTTTCGCCTTGTTCCAATCGATTACAGGGGCTTCTTCTGTTTGTACTAGCCAACCGCCCTCGATTGGTTTGCGTACTGTTTTTCGAGGAAGTGGAGCTAGGCGATTATTTGGAGAATCTATTGTCAATATCCTGCGGTTTTTCTTTTGCATCAATACTTCCTTGGTCCCTTCTTCGTATCCAGGGGCCATCAGAACCTCAAGGAATAACGTCCCCAGAGCTTCAGCGAACTCCATAGTTACGGGTTCATTTACACAGATAATTGAGCCAAATGCACTTTCTGGATCGCTAGCAAGTGCAGCTTCGTACGCTTCTAATTGCGTCTTACCTAAGGCCGCTCCGCATGGATTGTTGTGCTTAACAATCACACATGCGTGAGGAGTGTTTGGCCATTCGTCAGTGGATAGTGCACGACAAAGNCTGAGTGTTGCATCTGCATCTGAATAATTGTTGTANCTCATCGCTTTNGANCCNTCNACTTTNGCNGTNACCAANGTCTTNCCNTCTGGNGCNCCNGGNTCNACATANANNGCTGCAGCNTGNTGTGAGTTCTCNCCNTAGCGNAGNGTNTGCATTNTNTGTGCTGCAACAGACATTGTGTTNGGAAGNCGNNTNGTTTGCTCTNCNGTNTCATCNCTATCCTCTGGNCGGCCNANCCANCTNNCNGCCAATTCNTTNGCGATTGCTGAATCGTAACNNGCTGTGTGCTCGTATGCTTTCAAAGCCANACTCCTTCTNGTTTCNAGTGAAACTTTNCCNGANGATAATTCTTGTAGAACTGAAGNNTANTCTTGAGGGTCNCANGTNATTACNACGTTNACATGGTTCTTTGCAGATGCACGNACCATAGTNGGNCCACCNATATCTACCATTTCCANNAAGTCNANGTCNNCTAANGGTGGNTGNNTTGCNGCTGCATCNCTAAATGGATACAGGTTGCANGCNACNACCTCAATCATNGGNTATCCNAATTCAGATANGCCCNCNGCNTCTTTTTCATTCTCNAGCCTNCATAGCANAGGCCCGTGAATTGCNGGATGTAGAGATTTGACNCTTCCATCAAAAATTTCNGGATGGCCNGTTACATCNGATACCCCGATTACATCTAGTCCGGCTTCTCGCAATTTCCTTGCNGTTCCNCCGGTNGAAACCANTTCAAATCCAAGGCTNTCCAAGCCTTTTGCAAANTCAACAATGCCAGTCTTNTCATAGACNGATAGTAAAGCCCGGGGGCGGGAGGTCGACTCCATGTGCGGTACCCGTTAAGGAAGGGATTTGAGACAGTCAAATGAAGGTGCCGACTCAATCTCCTCTGGCAGAAATTACCTGATCCACTCTCAAAAGACTGCAGGCAGACTCGCAGGCTGCCGAAATTGCGTGTTCAATAGTGTAGGTTGGTAACCATACAGAAGCGATGGTGCCGGGCTTACCAGATTGTGTAATTCCACTATCTGTCTTACCTGCTCTATGTAGTGAACGTAACTCTAGTAATGCATCGATTTTGTCTTCACCGGCATTTGCCGAAAGTGCGGCTGGAATTCCTTCCAGTGCTCTTGCAAAGGCCTCCATCGACAGTCTTTCTCTGCCGGGACAGTTTTCAGCTGCTTCCCTTACTTTCAGTGAAGCGGCCATATGCAGACTGCCTCCTCCGAGAATCACTAAACTNTCTTCCTTCGCTAAACAGGTAGAGCGTAGTGCATCGTAAAGGCCCCGGATTGTTTCTTCTGCAGCAACACCATCAGTGCCTCCTACGAGTAAAGTCACTATTCCTGCGTGTGTGCCAACTTTGAGAATGATTCGCTCTTTGACACCTTCAGCACCTTCCAGTCTTTGATGCTCAAGAGATTCTATTTCACCTAAGGAAGATGTCAAGTCGTCAAGATGGTCACATAATTTAGCGCCGCATGCTTGTGCAATGTCTTCTGCCATTGGTCTCTCAAGTCCACCTAGTGCAAATATTCCGGAATCGGCAAGTGAATGTAATACCCTAGAATCGATGCCTTCTGCAGAGAAAATGATGTTTGCGCCACTGGATTTAGCTTTCTCGATTACCCTCTCAATTTGATCATGCTCAGCATCAATGAAACGCTCATACTGTTCAGGAGTGCTAATTTCAATTTCAGCAGCAACTGTGGATTGTTCAAGTTCTAGTGGACAAGACAAAACTGCGATTTTCGCATCGCTTAATTTGCGAGGCATTCGCTCTAAAGCGAGTCTCTTTTCCAAAATGATTCCTGGAATTAGACTAGATGTTGCAGGTGTTCCTTCGCCTGCCTTTGCCATTCTGACTCTCTCGTAGTCACTATCTGGAATCATCTCAACTGCTTGTGCGATTAGTTTTGACAGATGGTCAAGCGCACCTTCGGTTGAGCGGCCCACTAGAGCGGTTCTTGCTACCTTTTCGAGATTGTTACCAAGAGGTTTGGACCTAGAATCTAGTTCGTCTAAGGTTTGTGATAATGCCATTTCATAGCCCTTTACGAGAATTAGAGGATGCAATCCTCTTTCCAGTAACCTGCCGGCTTCACTCATCAATTCGCTAGCGAGTAGAATGCAACTTGTTACNCCATCGCCACATGCGTTCTCTTGACTTTCTGCAAGGCTGACGAATGCTTTGGCTGCAGGATGTTTGACCAATAATTCGGCAACAATTTTTGCACCATCGTTTGTAACTGCGGCTTCACCATTAGTCTTGTACAGCATTTTATCCAAACCATTTGGCCCAAAAGTGCCCCTGAGCACATTGCCAAAAGCGATTGCTGCGCCAACTAATTTCTGAGTTACTCCAATGCCACTGGTAACCGATGTTGAGGAATTGGTTATCCTCACAGGAGCGGTTCCTGTGCCATCAGGAGACTGTGCCATGAATACACCGGGAATGTCGCGCCTTCATCAATCCATCTTCTGCAAAATTGATGAAAAATCGGAGAGATTACGATTTTTTCGCTATCGTTTTCGCTTCTTCGACTTTCGGCCGCGCTTGGAATACTCCCAGGCTCTAGACTCCCTAGCTCTGCGCTCCAGTGTCTCATAGTGGTCCTCGACAGGAACATGGACATCATCTGGCATTTCAGCAAATGATGATACAGATAGTTTCATTCCACCCAATTCTTCTTGTAGGTCTCGGATATTTTCTCCACCTTTCCCAATCAATGTAGAAACCACACCTTTAGGAGCGTAAATTTCAGCAGAATTGGTTCCTGTGATCTTTACGCCACAAGATACGCCTACCCAGTCTCTGATTTTCTTGACTAGTTGGTCCCTTGCTAGGGCAGCAACTGGTGAAACGCCATTGCTTGAGGATACACCGTCAACTGGAACAACAGCTATTTCAGAACCGAAGGCGAACATCTCATGAGTGATTTTACCACTGGGGAATTCGACTACTTCAATCACAGGTCTTGCTAATTCTTCTTGCATTCCACTTGGCGGTTTAACTGTCATTCTAAGTTCCAATACTTGCTGAATCTGTCCCGATTCTACATGCAAAATAGTATCTAGTACTTGACTGACTAATCCCAATTCTACTTTTCCAATTAGTCTCTGGATGGCTTCCAATGCTGAATTGGCGTGCGTTACTCCAAGAAGTCCCACACCAGCTAATCGAACATCTGCGAATATTTCGAAATCTCTAGCCCTGCGAACTTCGTCGAAGATAACGAAGTCGGGGCGAACGAGGAAAATGATTTCCGCTGTCTTTTCCAAATCTCCTTCTAATGGCGCATACTGAGTAATTCTGTTTGCAAGTTGTAGATCCCTAGGTGCTTCCATAGTCTTGACCATTGCTCCAACGTCTTCATCCAAGTATTCTGCAATTGCTTGTGCCAATGTAGTCTTACCTGAGCCGGGGCGGCCGCAAATGAAAACGCCGCGGTGGTGGTCGGAAAGCCTTGAGATCAATTTTGGATCAATCTCATAATCGCTAAGTGATAACTTTGCTACTGGTCTTACGATTGTAATCTCTCTTGCATCTGCAAACGGAGGCCAAGCACAAGATATTCTCAGGTCTCCTAACTGTATTACTTGGCATCCTTTCCTATCGATTTCCAAGAAACAATCGGAGCGGTCCCGGTTTTCTTCAACTAAAGTCAGGATTTCCTCTTGTAATGATTCAAGCCGTAAGGTGTCCCACCCACCATCGTCTGCTCCCTCAACATCAGCAAGGCGAAGGTTACCGATTCCACCCGCTTTTGTTCGGGGCGGGCAATCTGCTTTCAAGAACAAAGTATGGACATCATCCTCTAACAGATTCTCAAGAATCTCGGGTAAATCGGGATGGCTGGAGAATGTTGCCATGCACCTAGGTGTGAGTGCGTAGTCCTTGACCCTTCGCTATCAAACAGTAGCAGGTTCCAGTGAATAGTAGGTCCACCACAAGTAAGCAGTGGTCAGCCCGCAGATGACTATGCCTGGTCCTGCAGGCATACCGATTGCTGTACCTAATACGACCAGAACCCACGTACATACAATGAATGAAACAATCGAGATAATCCTTGCTCGGTCAATACCTAACAATGCCTTGAGTTCATCCCAGCGGATAGCTCCCCAGACTACGAAAAATCCGAGAACGTAAACACTGGTGAAAATCATCGAGTAGAACATCGANTCTGTGACATAAAAATTGAATCCAATTGCGCCTATTGAGGTTGTCCACAACTTCTTCAGCGGATCTNCATAATTAGTCAGTAAATAGATGGCTGCACCAAAGCTTACCAACAGGAAAATTGGGTTTGCAGCAGCGAATGAGTCTATCACACCAGATAGTTCTGGAAGCGGTTCTAGAACGAATAGCGGTTCGGAATCTTCGGGTGACGAACTACCGGCCATGGCTGTGCGAGAGGCATCGGATTCTTCAATGTGGCCTTGAAATTGGTAATGCTTGAATCGCTCTCTCGGTCCATCTAACACCCCTCAGAGCTGCTCCATAATCAGGAGTTGGCATCCATGCTTGTCCCGAATTGAATTTCTCAATACCTGAAACAAAGTGTAGCAATTCTGCTTCGAGCGGAGATGTTGTTGAATCACAGAAAATTTCGGTTTCCTCATTTCCTGTAACCAAGATTACCCT
>PBXT01000029.1 GCA_002727695.1 Methanobacteriota archaeon
GGTCCGTCCCTAGAACCAGCAGTACCCAATTCATTCAGCATGAATTGGTAAACATGGTTGTCATCCCTATCCATGTGATTTACAACTTCTGTGAAGTTTCTGAAAATCGTGTTCGAACCTTCAATCATTATCTGAGGATCTGGTAATGTCCATCTTGCCCGATTAGAGATTTCCTCTGGAATATTTGACCTGGCTCGGTCAAGCAAGGACTCGTACTCGAAGTCTGACATCAGTCTACTCGCCGAGCCCGCCCCATTTGAGGGTTTCCGCCCGTTTCCCCATTTTGAAACGATGGTTTGATGTCTGATAAACTCCCCCAATCTATTATGGAGCAAGGTTTGAGCATAGAGCAATTGAGAGACATGGTCTCTAATTTACGAAAGGACGGACTCAATTCTCAGCAAATCGCGGATGAGTTATCTCTGTCTCAAGACACAATCTCGTGGCTATTGGCAGAAAGCAGCACCAATGAAAAGCCAGAAGACGTTAGAATCGGCTGGAGAACAATTGGTGTTCGCCCTCAAAGAATTGCTGCAATCGGTGCAATAATGGCCGATGTCGCAGATGAAGAATGCGGTGATAGCATTGACACTGTAGTCGGGATTTCCATAAATGGAGTACTCTTTGCAAATGAAGTTGCTAGCCAGTTAGGATGCGAAGTCGCAATTCATAGAAACGTTGACGGCGGACCTGGAAAAGGTTCTTTGTCCAACAAATATGGACAAGTTGCAGGCAAAAGAGTAGCAATAGTTGACGACGTTCTTTCAACTGGAGTAACTATGTCACGAACCATCGAATCAATGCGAGAAGCGGGTGCTGAAGTCGCACTTTGCATGGTTCTAGTCAACAAAACTGCAAGAAATGAAATCGAAGAAGTCCCTCTAAGAGGAATTATCAGAGCTGCGCTAGTCTGAGGTGGTTTTATTGCACTGGGCTGACTTTGCTGCACAAACCTTGTCGCAGCGAGGAAACAAACACATCATAGCATCTGGAATCACTCCAAGTGGAGAATTCCATATTGGGCACCTGAGGGAGATTCTGACAGGGGATATGATAACTAGAGCATGTAAGGACGCCGGAATGGATGCAGAATTTGTTTTCATCGTGGATTCAGCAGATCCTTTGCGAAAAGTGTATCCTTTCTTATCTGACGAATATGAACAGTATATTGGCTGTGCATTGGCTACTATACCTGCTCCTGATGAAAATGGCAATCCAGGCAGTGACGGGCGAAACTATGCTGAACATTTCCTAGAGCCTTTCTTGGCTGCACTAGAACAAATTGATGTTAGGCCTAGAATAATTGACAACTATACCTCTTATGCAAATGGTGAATTTGCAGAAAAGTCACGGATTGCTTGCGAGAAGGCGGATGAAATTAGAGAAATAATAGAGCGAGTAAGTAGTCGCGAACTTGCACCTGATTGGTTCCCTTACAACCCATATGGACACAACGGGAGTTTGGATGGAGTAACTGTAACAAGTTTCGAATGGCCTTATGTTCATTGGACACAAGATGGCACTCCCGGTAAATCTGACTTAAACAAAGCTGAAGGAAAACTCCCCTGGAGAATTGATTGGCCTGCAAAATGGGGCTGGATTGGGGTAACTTGTGAACCGTTTGGAAAGGACCACGGCGCAGCCGGTGGCTCTTACGCAACTGGAAAAGAGATCTCTGCACTATTCGGGGATAATCCACCTCATCCTCTCGTTTACGAATGGATTTCACTCAAGGGACAAGGCGCTATGTCGTCCTCGACTGGCAATACAATCGGACCGCTGGAAGCTTTGGAATTGGTTCCTCCAGAAATTTTGCGATATCTAATCGCCTCAACAAAGCCCAAGAAGGCTATCACATTTGATGCTGGAATGTCATTAGTCGAATTGGCTGATGAATATGAGAGACTGTTGTCAAGAGACTTAGCATCAGAAATGAGTGATGAAAGTCTGTCAAGAAGACAAAGAGTTGCTATCGAAGATGCTGAAGGAGCACTGAGAATGAGTAGAATTGGAGATTCTACACGTGCCAAAGTTTCTTTCAGACATTTGGCAATGCTTGCGCAAGTAAAGAGTGACCAGGAGATTGTTCAATCCTTAGGACATGAGGTTTTCGACAAATTAGCAAGAATGCGGAATTGGATCAATGGCGCTCACTTCCCTGCTGAACTAAGAATTAGTGTCAGAAAAGAAAAGATGGTAGGAATAGATGAAAGCATATCTAGTGCTTTGTGCCAATCTTTTGCTGATTGTGAGTGGAACACAAAGGCNATTGGNGAAGCNATANCTTCATGNTTCAANANTAATGAAATCAGTCCAAAAGAAGGNTACAGAAACCTATACCTNGCAATCTTGGGTGTAGAAAAAGGCCCNAGNCTNGCNCCNATTTTGTCAGAATTGGANAGANNTNGAGTTCTNGANTTACTNGGCTGAACNCNAAATTANGCAAANTCNACAGATACGTAGTATCTGAACCGTTCGATTGAAAGGGGNNTACTGTTGTTGNNGTNTCATGGCCGGAGTGTATTGTCCCAGTTGCGAGGCTAGCGTGGAACCCGCTTCGAAGTTTTGTCTATCTTGTGGAAATGACCTCACAGTAAGAGGCCCAATTACTGCTACTGGACACGATTTGAATCAGCTAAAGGACGTCATTAGAACACGTGACGACTTATCGATGGCTGAAAAATTCGACATGATCGCTAAGGTCGAAGAAGGTGCCAATCCGATTCTACTTGGAATCGCCGCACCTGCTGACGGTGATGATTCAGATCAAGACGAAGAAGGAGTAGAAGTTAGCCAAAGTGCATTCACAAACTATCAGTTTGGTGAATCCGAAGCCGCTGCTGCTGCTGTTCGTGCTACAGTAAGAGGGACCGACGGCTGGGTTTTGGTCCAAAAGGGAGACCTCGATTTATCTGAAGGCCTATTCCGTGATGCAATGAATTTAGGAATGGAAGCAAGTACTCACATTCATGATGTATCAAGCGGTGAGCACGAAGGTATCGACCCTGAAGCAATGCGCTCAATTCCTGTATTGAAACCACCCAAGCGTTCGTTCTGTCCTAAGTGCGGTTCTGATATTCATTCAAACACTATGCTACAATGGAGAAAGTGGAGAGACTCATCTGGAGATGTAGTTTCAATGCAACTTGAAGCAAGTATGGAGACCGCATTAATCCAGGTTGCATCCCACTACCTAACAGTCATTGAAAATATCAAGAAAGATGCAAATTCTGTTGATGAAGATGCCCTAAGAAAGAAACTCGAGAAAGAGATTCGAAAGGAGCTTGAAGCGGAATTCGAGGGCCGAAGCGCAGCAAGCAAAGGTGCTTCAGAAAAGAAGACTACTTCAAAATCCAAATCATCAACAGCGTCTACAAAGAAGAAATCCAATGCAACCACGCCAAAGAAAAAGGCTGGTGGATTATTTGGAGGTGCTAAGAGGCCAAAGAAAACATTCGAAGGCGACCCTGCGGACAAAGCCGATTGGTTTTTGGCAGAGGCGCTGGACACTATCTACGACCCACACGGTACAGGAAAGGTTCTGAAGCCAAAGACAATTTTGGCAAGGTCAAGTGATGGGAATGTACGTGTTCAAGATGTGGTAAGAGTTTATGATTCAGAAGGAAAAGACGGGATTAGTGAACTTGCGTGGACAAGCCCGCTAACTGAGTATATCATCGAAGCATACGATGCTTGCTGATCAGTAATTCACTTTTAGCCTCATAGGAACCAAGTCAACCTCACGGTTTGCCTTGATTGCTGAGACTTCCATTACAGCACCAGACATAGTTGTCACGAATGGTATGTTCATCTCTACAGCTAATCTTCTCATCATGTTACCGTCTCTAACAGCACCGCCAGAAACGGTAGGAACATTCACGATAAACGAAACTTGACCTTTACGCATTAAATCAAGAGCGTCAGGATGCTTTCTTTCATTTATTCTATAGACAGTTTGGACCTCAACNCCGCTCGCTCTAATCGTATCAGCCGTTCCAGGAGTAGCATAAATTGTGAAGCCCATCTGCTCGAGTTGCTTAGCAACTGGAATCAATGCCTCCTTGTCCTCATCTCTAACTGTCAGATATGCACCTCCTTCTTTGGCAACAGGTATCTCAGTTGCCAATCTAGCCTTGAGATAAGCGACATCAGCCCTAATATCTGAACCGTAAACTTCGCCGGTGGACTTCATTTCAGGGCCAGGAGCAGGGTCTAATCCTTGCAATTTGATGAATGGGAATACCGGTGCTTTGACAGCAACATGTCCGGAAGTCGCTTTCGGTATGTCCTGTTCACTCAGGTCTATTCCCAAGGTGACTCTTGCAGCTATTCTTGCCATGGGAACACCAGTAGCTTTCGCTACAAACGGTACAGTCCTACTACTTCTTGGGTTGACTTCAAGGCAATACAAGTTTTCTCCCTGTATAGCGAATTGTATGTTGAAACATCCTTTGATTTTGAGTCCAATTCCAATTTCCTTAGTTTGCTTTCTTACCCGTTCCAACATTTCATCACTAATGTTCTGAGTAGGAATGAAACATGTTGAATCTCCAGAGTGTATTCCTGCTTCTTCTAGGTGTTCCATTACTGCACCGATCAGGACTTCTTTACCATCTGATGCTGCATCGACGTCCAATTCGATTGCATGTCCAAGATATTCATCCACTAGCAAGGGTTTGTCAGGTGCTAGATATGCTTCTGAAAGATATGCTTCCAACTGCTTTTCATTCGCTAGTATCTCCATACCTCTTCCACCAAGAACGTATGATGGACGAATCAAAACNGGGTAGCCTATCTTCCCAACAGCAGCCCTGACATCATCAGCACTGGTCCCTGTTGCNCCTCGAGGCATTTGCAAACCGATTCTCTCAGCGAATGCTTCGAATCTTTCTCTATCGCTGGCCTCGTCTATTGCATCGCAACTTGTACCTAAGATTTCTAAATCCATATTNAGAACAGGCAGCCTTGCTTCTAGTGGTAGAGCCAGATTGATTGCAGTCTGTCCGCCAAATTGTAGTAGGATTCCATGCGCATTCTCACGGAGTAGAACCTCTGTGACATATTCTAGTGTCAAAGGTTCAAAGTATAGGCGGTCTGATGTATCGAAATCCGTAGATACTGTTTCTGGATTATTGTTCATCAGCACAGCATCCATGCCTGCTTCTCTAATCGCTTTGACAGCGTGAACACACCCATAATCGAATTCAATACCTTGTCCGATACGAATTGGACCGGAGCCGATTACGACTTGTCTTCGTTTGACTCGATTTTCCAAATCTGGCAGTATGTCGATGCGATTNTCACCATAAGGCTCGTAAGTTGAGTAGTAATATGGAGTCTTAGCAGCGAATTCCGCAGCACAAGAGTCTACCATTCTGAAGATTGGATGAACTGCATGACCATGTCTTGATTTCATTACTGCCTGTTCACTCTTACTTTCAGCAAGTTCTTTGAGACCTGTTGTTGGGAATCCTGACAATGCATCAGCAATGTGTCCATCAGAGAAACCGAAACTCTTCCACTTCCTCAATTCATCTGCAGTCAAATCTCTAGGGCTGCAAGCTCTTGCCACAATTTCATTTTCAACATTGGCGATTCTCTGGAATCCATACAGGAACCATCTAGTGATTCTGGTGATCTCATGGACTCTTTCGATGCTCCATCCTCTTCTGAATGCCTCGATTACAGCACCCATTCTCCGATCAGTTGCGATTCTCAACCAATCGATTAGTACATTGTCAGGAAGTTGCTCAAATGCACGTTCAGCCATTCCTTCTCCTTCCGATTCATCCGCTCTAGTTAGCGGTCTAGGGTGAGGTGCCCCCTGCTCAAGTGATGCCCAAGCTTTGAGGAATGCCTCCTCGAAACATCGTCCTATTGCCATAACTTCGCCAGTAGACTTCATCGAAGTTCCTAATGTTCTATCTGCAGTTCTGAATTTATCGAAAGGCCATCTTGGGATTTTTACAACACAATAATCCAATGTTGGCTCGAATGCAGCAGTAGTACCTTCTCCAGTGATTGGATTTGGTAATTCATCAAGCGTGTAACCGACAGCGATCTTCGCAGCCATTCTAGCGATAGGATAGCCCGTTGCTTTCGAAGCAAGCGCAGAAGACCTCGAAACACGAGGATTGACTTCGATGACCCTTACTTCTCCAGTCGATTGGTTTACAGCGAACTGTACATTGCAACCACCTTTGATATTCAATTCACGAATTAGTGAAAGCGACATGTCTCTAAGTTGCATATGGTCTCTATCTGACAATGATTGAACTGGGGCTACAACTGTTGATTCACCTGTGTGAACTCCCATTGGGTCGATATTCTCCATGGTACAGACGATGGTGGCATTATCTGCAGTATCCCTCATAACCTCATATTCATACTCCTGCCATCCAAGAATACTTTCCTCGATAAGAACTTGACCAATTCTACTGTTTCTTAGACCAAGTGTTGCGATTTCTACCAACTCACCTGTATTCCAAGCGGTTCCTCCTCCTAATCCTCCAAGAGTAAATGCTGGGCGAATCAGGATCGGCCAACTACCGATTTCATCAGCAGCTGCAAGAACTTCGTCCATTGAATTACAAGCAATTGCTTCCGAGATTGGCAAATCAATTCCAAGACATACTTGGTTGAACAAATCTCTATCTTCTGCTTTGTCGATTGCATCCAAATCAGAACCAATTAATTCCACTCCTAGTTCATCCAATACGCCTGCATGAGCTAATTCACTAGCAATGTTTAGTGCTGTTTGACCACCCATTCCTGCCAACAAAGCATCCGGCCTTTCAATCTCCAATATACGACGAATGGTGTCAGGCAAAAGTGGCTCAATATACACCTTATCAGCCATTTCAGGGTCGTTTTGAATCGTTGCAGGGTTGGAGTTGACAAGGATTACTTTGTATCCATCTTCCCTAAGCGCCTGCACGGCTTGTGAGCCTGAGAAATCGAACTCAGCGGCTTGACCAATTTTTATCGGACCGGAACCCAGAACAAGAATGGTCTCCAAATCTTCACGACGAGGCATCAGTTTGCACCTCCATAGTGGGCATCAACCATTTCACGGAATCTTGCAAACAGTGGGTAAGCATCATGTGGACCTGGTGCGGCCTCAGGGTGGAACTGAACAGTGAAAACGGATTTATCTACAATGTCTAATCCTTCTACAGTTCTGTCATTTGCATTTACGAATCTGACTTTGACTTGATCACCGTGTAGGTTTTCTCCTTCTGGAGAACATGCTCCAGATGGGTGTGCTGCTAGCATTCCAGCATCAGGGTCTGCTACAGCAAACCCGTGATTTTGACTGGTAATCCAAACTCTTCCGCTTTCCAAATCAACACACGGTTGATTTGCGCCTCGGTGACCATAGCGCATTTTGTATGTTTGCAGCCCACTTGCAAGACCCAATAACTGGTGGCCAAGACAAATTCCCATTACTGGAATATTTGCTTTAACAGCCTCAGCAAGCGTGTTTCTTGCCATAGTTGCTTTTCCTGGATGAGCAGGGTCGCCCGGCCCATTTGAACAGAATAAAGCGACTATTCCGTAAGATTGTGCTTCCTTGAATGAGGTATGTGGCGGACACCAAACCACTTCGAATTGACAACATAGACTGCGTAAAATATTGTACTTTATTCCACAATCAATTGCAGCGATTCTTGGCAGAGGATTTCCTAGATTGTCTGTGGCGCCTTCGTTAACAATTACCGGTTCATCTATCGAAACCAAGTCAACTAGGTCCTCTAATTCAGGAGATGTCAATTGTGAAAGATGTTGCTTTAGAGCTGCTTCATCTTCTAATGGACCGAATACACACAGAACACAACCATACTCTCTGACTCTACGAGTGATTGCTCTGGTATCTATCTCCTCTATCCCGGGAACGTTGTGATAAGCCAAGAAATCACTCAGGCTTGCAATTGAATCTCTGTGGTCTGGATTCTTCATTGCATGGCGCACAACTACGCCTCTTGGCCAAACCCCTGCAGATTCTGAAGTCCCGTGATGAATACCATAGTTTCCTATCAGTGGGTATGTGAAAGTTAGAACCTGTCCAGCGAAAGATGGGTCGGTCAATGATTCTTGATATCCTGTCATTCCAGTAGTGAAAACTAACTCGCCTTCACCCCAAACTTTGGCACCGAACAACTTGCCTGTAAAACGACTACCATCGGCCAATAACAGGACTCCTTCGCCAGAAGCAGTTGCAGGTATTGTTGCGCCCGCATTGATGTCATCGGTTGCGTCTACTAAGAGAACACGGTCCCCGAGAGAGGTATCTCCTTTCTGAGACCACTCACCCGACATCAGATTTGCTGATTGTATAGGGAGTATAATCATTGGCAAGGCGTAAGAGTGAGATGACTATTACATCACAAAGGTGATTTATTACCCTTAGTAAATCACAGTACCCATAGTAAACAATTGCTTACTATCTACTAATCTTCCCGTAAATCATGAACCAACTTACCATCGTTGGTTCCCTCGATAATGAGCCGAGCGTTATCGAAGTTCCTTTCACTTGCAGACTCGCCAAACCAAGCATCCATGAATAGTGCTAATGCTGCAACTTCCGAGTGGGGTTGATTACCTACGGCAACATTATGCTGGCATATTTTGTAAACATCCCCTGGAACTTTCGCCCCACCGACTACGATAACTACTGGGCGGTCTCGACGTATCTTTGGAATCGCCTTCCTGAATGGTTCTCCATACATTGTCAAATGTATAGCTACGCCTCCATTTGCTACGTGATTTTTTAGATGCCTCATTCCACTAACATGTTTGGTTTCAAGATGTCCTCCGAACCTATCACTTACTGAATTTAGATTTTGAAACATTTCCTTATCTTCATCACCTGAAAGAAGAAAACCATCAGCGCCCATGGCTCTTGAAACAAGAGCAAGATGAGTAGTAATCCTAGGATCTCTGCCTCTGCGGTATCCTAGACGAAGGACTTCAAGTCTCTCGCTCATACCAATTCCGAGGAGGTTCTTGGTTTCAAGCCTCTGCCTCAACAACAGCGTGGTCAGAATTATCTAATTCTTCTCCATTGTTTGCGAAGAAAATTCCAGGATTCTTTTCCATGAACTCTTTGACCCAAACTAGTAACCATGCATCGATTAACAACTTAGCTGCCATTAGTACAGTAGTGCAAAGTACTCCTAGTCTGAATGTTTTCCAGACTGCATCACCTGTTTCAACATCTCCCATCAATCCCATAATTGCTGGTTCAAAGGTGTATAGCACTGCTAATACAAACATGATTCCACTAGCAAGCCCTGGGAAAAGTTGCCCTAATTCTCTGCTGAAATCAGAAAGCAGCGAGCCAAGGAAAATTAAACAAGGTGCAAGAATTGTAATGGTTAGGAATTCGGGTCCAAAGAAAATGGATTCAAATGCAGGCTCGTCTTTGACTTGCAGCACCGTTAGCCACCAGAAAACTGCGTATCCAGCAAATATTCCTCCTACGGTTTTTGCTTTCTTGTGAATCATGCTTGGGATTGCACCAATTGAAGAAGGCTTCAATCTAGCAAAAATGCGTTCTGCGAACAACATTTTTTCTTCGCTAGGCATAATTATGTCATCCGATTCAAGGCCGTCATGGATATCTTCAATCATCACCTCGCCTTCAGACATGGGGACACCTGAAACCCCGCATGTCATAAAACCTGCCGCAGGCAGGGGTGTTAACATGGTAGTCTTTGAGGGCAGCGGCAAAAGCCGACCTCTCGTGATGGGAATCATCAATGCTACTCCTGATTCTTTCCATGAATCATCGCGTGAAGGAGATGTTGAAAGAGCGATGAAAATGATCGCAGAAGGTGCAGATTGGATTGACATTGGTGGCGAATCTACGAGGCCAGGGGCTAATCCAGTTTCTATAGAAGAAGAACTATCACGAGTTATTCCTCTGGTTCGAGAAATCTCCAAGCATTCCAAAGTTTCTATCGATACTCGNAACCACGAAGTCGCTCGCAAAGCATTGGAGGCTGGAGCGACCATGATTAACGATGTTAGTGGTTTGAGAGACCCTGCAATGGTTGAATTAGTTGTCAATTCTGGATGTGAAGTTTGTATTATGCACATGTTGGGTGAACCGGGTAATATGCAAAATAATCCAGAGTATGATGATGTAACTTCAGAAGTTAATCAATATCTTATCTCTAAAGCGAGAGAATTAGTTGAACTTGAACATCCGATGGATAAAATATACTTAGATCCGGGTATAGGTTTCGGCAAAAAACTCGAACATAATATTCAACTGCTCAAGTCAAGCGAAAGTTTGCGACCATACTCCGTTCTTTGGGGTGTTTCACGAAAATCAATGATTGGACAAATATGTAACCAACCAGATACTGAAAACAGACTTGCCGGTAGTTTAGCTATTGCAGCCAAAGGTTTCTATGAAGGAATTGATATTATTCGAGTTCATGACGTTAGAGAACATGTTGATTTGTTCTCCGTACTAGAAAGATTGGAGGAGTGAAGATGTTCCTAATTTTCGGTTCCGACTCTCTTGCAATCAGACTTGCCGAATGGATTGGTGCACGCTCAAGAGTGCGAATAATCGGATTAGCAGAACAATTAGTTCCGATGAACGATGTTGAAATTGTAGCANTACCAACTGAGATGGAATTGCATGAAATGCCGCTACCAGAGGTCACTCCGACTGCAGTAATGCTGTTAGAGGAAATCATATGCGATGATGACCCAGTTCAAGAACTCAAAAATCGCTGGCCGAATACACCAATTCTATCAACAATTGATGTCGAGGGTGCTGAAATGATTTCAGTTGAAGATTTGACTACTTCCGCAATTCAAGATAGACTTCGCTCCATTGATAGGAAGCAGGGTGCAAGTGAAGTCTTGAGACGGCTGAGCGATGAAGAAGATTCCAGGATTTTGATAGTGTGTCACGATAATCCTGACCCAGACGCATTAGCAAGCGCACTTGCAATGAAACACCTATGCGAATCATTGGGTCATACTTCAACAATTATTCATGGAGGAATGATTGAGCACCAACAAAACAGGGCAATGGTGAAATTACTAGAAATGGATGTTCGCAAACTGATTTTGGATTGGGAAATCGAGGACTTGCTCAATGAGTCCGACGTAGTAATTTGCGTAGACTTCAGTCACCCNGGTGCGAATAACATTCTACCACCAACTTGCGTACCGCACATAGTAATCGATCATCATACCAGCGAAGTNAGACCTGCGGGAGATGTCATTTTAGTTCGCTCCGAATTTGCAGCAACATCATCACTCATCGCTTCTGTCCTCATGAATTCAGGTGTGGAAATGAACACCAAAGTCGCCACTGCTCTCGCATTCGGAATCAGAACGGACACCCTAGGATTTACACGCTCTTTCAATGCTGTAGACCTAAGGGCACTCTCTTGGCTTGGGGCATGGATCGATTGGGATTTGATGCGCTCTTTCGAAAGTCCTCCGCGCTCACAAGAAGTTCTAGCAATTTTCAGACAAGCTCTCAAAGACGCTACTCTGAATGATGGGTTGATGTTAGTTCCAATAACAGATATGGCTGATAGAGATGCATTATCACAGGTTGCAGATTTCTTGTTGCCAACAGAAGGTGTGGACATCGTTGTAACCTATGGAGTAAGAATGTCGAAGGTCATTATATCTGCTAGGTCTACCAAAGATAACATTCACTTAGGCAAGATATTTGGCAGAACATTCGAACAAGGTAGTGCAGGTGGACACAAAGAGTTAGCAGGTGGCCAAATACCGTTTGAAGAGTTGAAATGTGAAAATGCCGAAGAAGCAATGGAATCAATAACAATGATTCTAAAATCTGCGTTAGGAGGGGAATGAATGGGNGCACCGATTGTCGATGTAGATGATAATTTGCGGCTCCTAGGAACGGCTCANGTCGCCACTGCATCCGTCGAAGCGGTGAAGCAAAATATCGAGGAATGGAAACCTGACATTGTGGCAGTAGAACTCTGTAAAAGTAGATTCGAAGCATTAACTCAGGACAGGAGATTAGACAAAGAAGGTCTCCTAAAAGTCATCAAGGAAGGTAAAGCGCCAATGGTGTTACTCCAATCCCTACTNGCTGCTGAACAAAGAAAGCTTGGTTTGGATGAGGGTCAGCAACCTGGTGCCGAATTACTCGCAGCTGTCGAAGCCGCAGAAGAGTATGGGCTAGAGGTTAAATTGGTAGATAGGGACATCCAAACTACACTGCGCAGAGCATGGAAAAACATGCGCTTCAAGGAAAAGGCTGGACTAATGTGGGCCCTGCTCGCTGATGAAGATACAGATGAGGANTTGGAATTAGAGGAAATGTTAGCAGATAAGGACTTACTTACTTCGCTCATGGAAGAGTTACGCGAGGTATCTCCAGGTGCTGGTGAAGTTCTTATTGATGAGAGGGATGAGTTCATCGCTCGAAAGATTTCAGAGATTAGAGGCGACGGTAAAGTGCTCGCAGTTTTGGGAGCAGGTCACCTGGATGGAGTTTCAAAACTTCTTTCTGAAGATGTCAATCCTAGTGAAGAGAGAATCTCAGAGTTAGCAATGGTTCCTAAAGGAGGCAAGATGCTGAAAACCATATCTTATGCAATTCCTGTTGCTGTATTTGCGCTACTAGGATGGTTTGCTTACAATGGAGATTTAGCATCAATCAAAGAGAATGGAATCTATTGGTTAGCAGGCAATTTCATTGGTGCTGCACTGTTCTGTTTGCTAGCTGGAGGACATCCGATTGCAATCTTAGTGGCCGCTTTAGCCTCGCCTATCACTTCACTGAATCCCGCATTAGCTGCTGGCTGGTTTGCAGGTTATGCTCAAATGAAAGTAAAGGAGCCAACTGGAGAGGACCTTACTGAATTCCTCAAACTAGACTCTGCTAAGTTGTTCTGGACAAACAGGGCTGGAAGAATACTACTTGTAACTGCCCTAACAAACTTAGGTTCAATGGCTGGTGCTTGGATNTCTATGGGATTAATCGCTGCCGGATTGTGACCTCAAGTATCAATCCTTATGATTTGGATTTCAGACCCAAGGGCATGAAGAGAGTAGTAATCACCGGCGCAAATAGGGGAATCGGGCTTGAACTTGTGAAGCAGTTACTTGATTTAGGATTCAGAGTCTATGCCACTCACAGAAGCGAAATGGGTGGACTTACGAGTATCAATGACCAGAATCTTAGCATTCATCAAATGGATGTCAGAGACCCCGCAGCAATTGAAGAATTATCTAATTCAATCGATGGAAAAATCGACCTGTTGATCAATAACGCAGGTGTTGCAGATGGTAGATGGCAATCAATATCTGAGATTGATATGCAACACGCTTTGGAAGTAATTGAGATTAATTCCATTGCCCCTGTTCTCGTAACTCAAAAGTTACTCAACCATATGAGTGATGATTCGACTATCGTAATGATGAGTAGCCTAATGGGCTCAATCAGTGATTGCATGAGTGGTAGGTCTTACGCTTACAGAGCTTCAAAAACAGCATTGAATATGTTTTCAATCGCTATGAAAAACGAACTCGAATCTCAAGGGATTTCGATTCTGATAATGCACCCTGGATGGGTGGAAACCGATATGGGAGGGCCGCATGCCCCACTATCAGTTGAAGAAAGCGTGCAAGGAATAATCCAAAGGATAGAGGAACAAAACTTGGAAATGACCGGCAGATATGTTCAGTTTGATGGAACACCAATCGAATGGTAATCAAAGTGATTCAATTACCATTGCAATGCCTTGACCGCCACCAATACATGCGGTTGCAACACCATATTTTCCGCCACATCTCTGAAGTTCGTGCGCTAGAGTAAGAACTAGTCTTGTTCCT